>NZ_AAWS01000010.1 GCF_000169175.1 Microscilla marina ATCC 23134 | reverse complement strand
CTGAAACAAGACGAAACTAAAACCGTGATGGCATGGATATGGCATTTGTGTAAAAACAGCAAAAAAAGAAGTCAACTTTGCTGCGCCAAAATCCCTTATTTACATTAACAATGGTAAACTACACGAAATAAAAGGAGACAAAACACCCATAGGGGGCCAATGGGGTAAAAAAGAGGGCGAAAGGTTGTTTACTAAACACTGCCTGCCACTCAATAACGATGTGACTACTTTTTATATGTTTTCTGATGGGTATCAGGATCAGTTTGGCGGTCCTGAAGGTAAAAAATTTATGAAGGGGCACTTGAAAAAGCTACTGCTTCAGATTCATCAAAAGCCCATGAAAGAACAAAAACAAATACTGGAAACAACCATTGTACAATGGATGGAACGTCAAAATGCTCGTACTAAAAAAGAACCTCAATTAGACGATATTTTGGTAGTGGGTTTTAGAGTGGAGGAAAAAGCGTAAGTGCTTCGTTTGCTCATTGCCCCTGTCCTGCCTAAGCTGTGCAATAGCTATAATACTACCCATTGCTAAAACGTGGATGGGTAATGGCTTAAATATCTCTACAATAAATACCAGAATTTCACTTGACTTTTCCAGCCTCTGCCCACAATCATTATATGCTACATTTTATCCAAAAATCAACCTGACATTGGTCATATTTTTTTCAAACTCAATATCACCTGGTAGTGTTTACAGACTCATTCAAAGATAAAATATATAGTCCTTGGGTAATTACAGCTTTTTCTACGTTGGTTTCTTTAGGCATGTTTTTGGTAATCGCCGCAGCTGTAGGAAAAGTAGGTTTTACTTTTGGTTTGGTCATGTCAACAGTAGTTCCAGTGGTGGTTGCCTGGCCAGTATCTTACTGGATTATTTTTTATTACAAAAAAGTAAAACAACAAAATCACGAAATAGAAGAAAAAAATGACAAGTTATTAAAGTTTAATGAAGAAATAGCCGCACAACGTGACTTGCTGGAAACTAAAAATACCAAAATAGAATGCATTAATAATGACTTGACCGAAAGCATTGCCTATGCACAACATATTCAACAAGCAATGTTATCTCCATTGCCTCGCATACAAGCCCACCTTCCTCAATCTTTTGTATTGCTTAAACCTCGCAATGTTGTAAGTGGAGATTTTTACTGGTTTAAAGTAGTTCAAAACAAGATTTTTATCGCAGCTATAGACTGTACTGGGCACGGTGTACCGGGCGCACTGATGTCGATGACAGGCAATAATTTGCTCAACGACATTGTAGAAACACAAGGAACCACTCAGCCCCAGGAAATTTTGAACCAGTTGCACTTAGGAGTAAAAAAAGCTTTGCAACAAGACGAAACCAATAATCGTGATGGCATGGATGCTGCATTATGTGCCATCAACCTATCAACAAACACGGTGGAGTTTACTGGCGCCAAACGACCTTTGGTGTACATCCAAAATCATACATTATACGAAATAAAAGGCGACATTATGCCTATAGGAGGAGAGTGGAATAAAGACGAAAGGAAGTTTGCCTGCCATACTATAGCACTGAACCACGAACCCACCACTTTTTATATGTTTTCTGATGGATACCAAGACCAGTTTGGAGGAAGTAGGGGTAAAAAGTTTATGAAGAAACGCCTGAAACAGTTGTTGCTTGACATACACCTGAAACCGATGGATGAACAAAAACAAATATTGGACGATACTATTTTGCAATGGATGAAGCGAGAAAACCCGCACCTACAAACTGAGCAACAAATAGACGATATTTTATTAATAGGCTTTAGGTTGACAGCCAAGTAAAACTACAAAAGTAGCCTGTGCTGTTTTACTAAAAGTGAATGAGCCGACTAATTTTAGCACAAAATATGTGATACATAATTATCCTAAAGTAAATATCATGAGCAAAGTTTTAATACTGAATAACGAAACACCAGAAAGTATACACATAGGTCAAGTGATTAGCCAAATGGGGCTGCCTTTTGAGATAAAGTCTGATGTTTCGTGCTTATTGGAAGCCGATCAGAATGAATTAGCTCTGATATTAATGGATGCCACCCTGCCCCAAGGAGATGAAATGGAAACGCTGCTCAAAATTAAAAATAATCCTACTTATAAAAGAGTAGGTATTATTGTGATTATAGGCGAACAAAGTGACGACTATCTGGCTCGTTTTTTAGAAATGGGTGCTCACGACTTTGTTACCAAACCAGTACATCCACTAGAGTTGCAAACCAGGGCAATGTCAATACTTAAGCAACAAGAACATCTCAAAGAAGTAGATTATCAAAATGCTTTGCTGGAGTTACGAATGGAAGAGCTACAACTTCAGGAAGAGGTACTCACCGAACAAAAAACTACTATTGCCCAAGCAAACGAAGACATTACCGAAAGTATTACTTACGCCAAAAGAATACAAGAAGCCATGCTGCCCTCTATGGATAGTATCAAGGCATCGTTGCCTGAATCTTTTGTGCTATTCCGTGCCTGCGATATAGTATCAGGTGATTTTTATTGGTTTGCCCGAAAACAACTCTCTGACTATTACCATAAACTTATATTGGCCACTGTAGACTGTACCGGACACGGAGTGCCTGGGGCATTTATGAGTATGATTGGTGACTCTTTGCTTAATCATGCGGTACACAACCTAGAGCTGCACGAACCTGATCAGATTTTGACAGAAATGGATACTGGTGTATGGGCAAAACTAAACCAAGGGCAAAACAATAACCGTGATGGTATGGATTTGTCGCTATGTATGATAGACAAAAGAGAAAAGGTACTTAAGTTTGCCGGAGCCCGTCACCACTTGGTATACATTCAAAACAACGAGTTGTTTTTTATAAAAGGGGATTCTATGTCTATTGGAGGAGAGCAACGTAAGTCTCAAAACCGTACTTTGTTTACCAAACACACTATAGATGTAAGTGTGCCTACCTGGGTATATATGTACAGCGATGGTTTTCAGAACCAGTTTGGAGGTAAAAACGATAAAAAACTTATGGGAAGCCGTTTCCGGCAATTACTGTTTGAGCTTCACTCGTTACCTGCTCACAAACAACACCATATATTGAAAGCAAAACTACACGAATGGGTAGGTAAGTCTGAGGCTGCTCCCCACCAAGAGCTTGAACTGGTAGATGATGTATTGGTATGGGGTTTTCAACTAAGCCTGTGAGCAATTGCCTCTCTAATAAACACTGAAATATTTATACTATACACTTTCATCAACCCTCTAAAACATTTGCCTATCCTCTAATCTCCACACAAATCATTATAATTAACTGAAGTTACGCAGACCTACTTATTTTGATGGTTATATGGCTTTATTGCTCAATGGTTTGGCTACGCATTGCGCAATAAAGCCATTCAACAATAGAAACAGGTGACCTTCAGAAAACTGCGTAACTTGAGTAATTAACTCCCTGACTGATCAAAAAATGAAGCAAAGCATTGTATGCTTATCCAACTAAAGTGCTTTTCTAAAGAAGTTGCTCAACTCTCAAGGGGGCTTCAACCAATGCTATACCCAAGGCAAGAAAACGATTTAGCAAAAAGTTTAAATTGTGTAAGAACAAGTCTCTACAGGAGTTTTTACACCAAGCTTTTTTATAAAAAGTGCCTCTCTGTGGTTTACCCAATAAATAGTCTAATCAAAGGACGATGGGTCGAAATTATTTGAAAAATATAACTATTAACATGTATTACATAACAATATCTATATCTGGCAACTTTTTTACTATTTTTACATTATATTAGTACGTGTTCCTTTCAAAACATTTAACAACTTTTTACAAAAAAATAAATGCCAAAATACCAAAATTATACCCTTAAAAATTTTAGAAATATACCTTATGTTGAAAGCAAACTGAGTGAAGACGAAAAGTTTGCAATAGAAGTAGTGGGCAATGTATTGCCTTTTAAAGCAAACAACTACGTGGTAGAGGAGCTCATAGATTGGGACAACTATGCCAATGACCCTATCTTTATTTTAACTTTTCCGCAAAAAGACATGCTCAAGCCTGAGCATTTTGCCCATGTAGCTCATTTGCTAAAATCAGGGGTGAGTAGAGCCGACCTGAAAACCGAAGTAAACAAAATACGTTTGCAGCTCAACCCCCACCCTGCCGGACAAATGAAAGACAATGTGCCAGAGGTAGACGGTGTAAAACTGACAGGAGTGCAGCATAAATACCGTGAAACGATGTTGTTCTTTCCTAGTCAGGGACAAACTTGCCATGCTTACTGTACTTTCTGCTTTCGATGGCCACAGTTTGTGGGGATGAATGAGTTGAAATTTGCTATGCGCGAAACCGAATTATTGGTAAAATATATCAAGGTTAACCCACACATTACCGATATTTTGTTTACAGGTGGCGACCCGCTCATTATGAAAACAAAAATTTTGGCCTCTTATGTAGACGCATTGCTAGAAGCTGACCTGCCCAATCTAAAAACCATTCGTATAGGCACCAAAGCCTTGGGTTATTGGCCACAACGCTTTACAAGCGATACCGATGCCGACGATTTATTAAGATTATTTGAGCGAGTGAACAAAGCAGGTAAGCACTTGGCCTTTATGTCGCATTTTAACCACGGCAGAGAACTGGAAACCGAAGAAGTACAAAAAGCCATAGGGCGCATTCTCAACACTGGTACAGCCATACGAACCCAGTCGCCGATTATGAAAAATATCAACGACTCGGCAGAAGCCTGGGCTTACATGTGGCGCAAACAAGTAGACCTTGGTTGTGTTCCTTATTATATGTTTTTGGCGCGCGATACCGGAGCCCAGGACTATTTTGCGATAGAGCTTGACCGAGCTTGGCAAATATTCCAGCAATCTTACCAACAAGTAAGTGGGGTTTGTCGCACCGTAAGAGGACCAAGTATGTCGGCTGGACCAGGCAAAGTACAAGTATTGGGTATAACCGAAATACACGGCGAAAAGGTATTTGCTCTACAATTTTTGCAAGGGCGCAACCCTGATTGGGTATGCCGTCCGTTTTTTGCCAAGTATGACCCAAAAGCCATTTGGTTAGATGACCTACACCCTGCCTTTGGTGAATCTAAGTTTTTCTTCGAAGACGAATACCCTATTTACCGAGGTGTAGAAAACACGATCAAAGTAGTAGAAGAAGAAATAGTTTAAATTACAACATTCATCCTCCCCGTGTAGTTGCCTTATACACGGGGTTTTATTATGCCTATCCCAATCATTGCCCTACTGCCTTGTCTTCATTTTTTTCAGTAGTTTGAATATTCCTCTATTTTTTGAAAAACCTTTTTGTTTCGATACATTTGGTTTGGAACGAGGGCTTAGTAGATTGTCTGCTCCCTGAATGAAATTGCGGCAAACCTGAGCAATAAATGTGAGGTTTGGCTTCAGGCTTTTTTGCTATGCTCCACTAAAAAACAACAAAATTCACTCGTATATTTGGAAAAACCAGGTCTTCGTTGAACACTCCACAGCAAAGCTGCCCCACAGGTTTAGAAATAGGCTCAGTTATCCTGCCCCAAGTCAAGTACAGATGCCAGCACTATCAATCATTTTTTTGCTTTGCCTGACTTTGGAATGTCCCCAAAACCTGGAGACTTATTTTGAACACGTTACTTAGAATTATTTTACAGTTGGAATCATTTTTGTAAATAACGAAACTGATTTACAAAAAACTCAACTAATGGTTGGGTAACAATTATGGCATAATCTTATACAAATAAGAAGACTTCAATTCATCCAGGTATTTTGCGGTTATCGCACTGTTTTGCTGCATTACAGAGGTAAAGTAGCACCACAAAAATACAAGCAAATGAATGGGGTTGTTTTGACAAGGTTACTAAATGTTACTTCAACATTGTTTACAACCAAACCAAAATTAATTACTGAATAATATATAATCCACTTATATTAAAGATAGTTTTGGGTTACTTTGTATTATTAACTTATAAGCATTATGAGTTTAGAAGAAACTACAACTGAAGAGAACGAAAATTTTGACTTCTTTGACTATTACGCACAACTCAACAATGACAATATCATTTTGTCATACAAAGGTCCATTAACAGATGTGTTACTTTCAGAATTTAGCCGCGATATCAGAGCCAAGCTACAAGACAATCGCAGAGTAGGTAAAAAGGTGTTCTCTGTATTTATGGAGCTTACGCAAAATGTGCTTTACTATTCAAAAGAGGTAAACCACTTTGGTGATCAGGACAAGGTAGGAACTATAGTTATTCTTCAGCTTGAAGATCACTATAAAGTAATTACCGGAAATCAGGTAATGAAAGAAGCTGTACCCTTATTGTTAGAAAAATGTAAAACAGTAAATTCGCTTGACCGTGACGAACTACGTGAATACAAACGGAAATTAAGAGATGCCCCATCGGAAGGCGAAAGTAGAGGAGCAGGCATTGGTTTGGTACAAGTAGCGCTTACTTCTGACAACCTGGAAGTGAAGATAAAAAACCTTGGAGAGAAATATGCCTTTTTTGCTTTGTTCGTGAATATCAAGAAATAATCTTTTCAAAATAAAATAAATACTTAAATTAGGTCAGGAGATTCGCTCCTGACCTTTTTTGTTTAAACAAAACATTAAGTATGCCTTTTTTACAAGAACTATCTTTTCAGGGATTTTCTACTACACGTCTTGCTGTTGTAGGTATACCGCTCGACGAAAACTCGTCTTACATGGATGGTGCCCGACTGGGTCCTGACAGCCTCAGAGCAGCTTTGCACTCAGGCGAGTCTAACATGAGCACCGAAAGCGAAGTAGATTTATCTAAACATATATCATGGCTTGACGTGGGCAATCTAGAGCTTACCAGTGGAGAAAAAGCCATCACAGAAATTACTCAAGATATAGCCCTGTTGCTTGAAAAAGATGTAAAGATTTTATCATTGGGAGGCGATCATTCTATTACTTATCCTATTGTAAAAGCCTATGCCCAGCGTTACCCTAAGCTCACGATTCTACACCTGGATGCCCACTCTGACTTATACGATGACTTTGACGATAACCCTTACTCGCATGCCAGTCCTTTTGCCCGTATTATGGAAGCAAAACTTGCCGAAAGGTTGGTACAAGTAGGGGTGCGGGCAATGAATCCTCACCAACGCGAACAAGCACGCAGGTTTGATGTAGAGGTAGTAGCTATGAAAGACTGGCAGGGTAAGCTTAACAAGCGTTTTAATAATCCAGTATATCTATCGTTAGATCTTGACGTGCTTGACCCCGCTTTTGCTCCTGGAGTATCGCATCACGAGCCAGGAGGGTTCTCTACACGAGAGGTCATCAGCATTTTGCAAAACCTAAAGGCCAACATTGTAGGTGCCGATATTGTAGAGCTCAACCCCGAACGCGATCGCGACGGTATGACTGCAGTAGTAGCTGCCAAACTGCTCAAAGAACTGATGATAAAGATGCTTTAGTGCTGTACAGCCAGCCTTAAGGAATAGTACCAAAATAAATTTACATTTTTAACGTCATCTTTCGCTGACAGAATTCGTTAAAAAAACTTGCCGTAGCGCTGCTATGACGCGTTTTTTTGCCTCTCCTGCCAACAAAATATTTTGGCGTTACTATAGAACTTTATTTTTACACCATTCCTAAGACACAAACGACAAGCATAAATTATATATACTTGTCGTTTGTAGTTTTTACCTTGAAGCGTTGAAAATCTAGCGGTATTTGATTTTGATTTCTACCGGATCTTTTTGCTTCATCATCTCTTGAATATTGGTTTTGTACTCAATATAGTTATCGCTCTTAAATATAGCACTTTTAGTTTTCACCTTTTTTATCTTACGAGCAAACGATATTTTGAATTCAAACTTTACCATGTCGCCACTCATCATGGGATTTTCTTGCATGTTTTTGCCCATATCGTCAGGCATATCATTTTTAGGCATTTTGTAAATAACGTAACGTCCCTTCTTTACAAAATACTTAAAATCTTTGTTTTTGGCAGGTGCAGGCTTACTTCCTGGCATATTTTTACCCATCAACGTTCCTGGGTTGCTCGTTCCTCCTTCTGCCAAGGCTTTATTGAGCGCATCCAGGTTTTTGAAATCATAAGAAAAAGTCATTTTCTTAGTTTCCTTATCCATATTGTATGTAAAATTACTGATGCCTTCAATGTCTTTTAACTTGTCCATTTGAGGCCCCTTCTTTAATGAATCCATCAACATCGACATATCAGGCATACTACTTTTTGGCTTTGTTGTGCTTGAATCTCCTGGAGTAGTTTTAGGCATCAAAGCCATCAGCATGGACATGTCTATAGTAGAGGTAGCTGTACCTGAGAGATTTTTATTAAACTGAATATGCTGCTGAATAGTGCAACTGCTAAAAAAAACAGCCACTAAAGAAAAAACAAAAAAATGGCGAAATTTCATATTTGTAAAGTTTTACTTGTGTTATGTTTGATGTATATAAGTAGCTACCAATCGCTGGGTAAATATCAGTACAATTAGCATAAGGAATGGTGTAAAAATAAATTTCTATAGTTTAATAAAATATTTTGTTGCTAGACGAGGCAAAAAATCGGCTAATAGCAGCGCTATTCGGCTATTTTTTAACAAAGTATAGCTTCAAAAGATGAGGTTAAGAATGTAAATTTATTTTCGCACCATTCCTAAGTACACTGTAAATTAAGTAAGTTGTCATTTAGTTCGAGTTTATTTTGTTTGCTGGCGATCTTTACAAATAGAGCATAGCCAAAGCTACGCGATTTTTGTAAAGAAAAGTCAGAGGGCAAAAGAAGCCGAAAAAAGCATAAGATATTTATTTTACAGTGTACTAAGCCTTTAGAGACTGATAAACATTGACGCTACAAGTATACTTAAGTTATTCATAATAAAATAGTTACACCTATTCATTTATTAGGCGTATAGTTGGTGTCTGTGTATTTATAACCAATCAATTGTACACAAATTGCCTGTATAAATAAAAAATAAGGAATGAAGCGCCTTCATTCCTTTCAGTGGTCAAGATACAATTTTTTTCTAAAACTAAAAGCCCTCAGTCCAACAACTCCAGCCGTTTGATGATAGAGTTTTTTCGCCCAAGCAACTCTTCTGCCTCTGACATAGTAGCTACAGTACTACCTACGTTTTGTAAACCTAATGGGGTAACCTGTTGGAAGTTGATTTTTTTGACAAAACTGTCTACCGACAAACCACTATAAGACCGGGCAAAACCATTGGAGGGCAAAATATGATTGGGGCCTGCGGCATAATAACCCACAGCAGGTGGAGTAAGGTGTCCCAAATGAATAGAACTGGCGTTGGTAATACGGTCGCCTACTGCCTCGGCATTGTCTATGGCAAGTACCAGGTTTTCAGGGGCATACTCATTGGCAAAGGCTATAGACTCTACATTGCTCTTAAATACAATGATTTTTGCGTTTTTAAATACCTCTTTTGCTACCTCTTTCTTTAAGGGCAACTCGTTGAGTTGTTTGTCTACCTCTGCCTGTATTTTGTCTGCCACCTCTTCGGCATTCGTCAACACTACCAATTGGTTGTGACTACTTTGCTCGGCGTGCGCCAAAATATCGGCTGCCGCATACACAGGGTTGGTTGATTGGTCTGCTACATAACAAAGCTCTGAGGGACCTACGGGCATGTCTATTGCTACATCGTTTTTGCTTACCAGTTGTTTGGCGGTAGACACATACTCGTTGCTGGGACCAAATATCTTGTCTACTTTGGGAATGGTTTCGGTACCATACGCCATTGCGGCAATGGCCTGCACCCCACCTACCCTATATACCTTCTTGATATTGAGCAAATGTGCTGTATATAATATAATAGGGTGAATTCTACCTTCGTGATTGGCAGCTGAGCATAATATAATTTCTTTGCACCCGGCAATATTGGCTAAAATACCCATCATCAAAATATGAGAATACAAAGGAGCATCGCCTGTGCTGGGCACATAAAGCCCTACCTTGGCAATGGGCACATTTTTTTGCCAGCTAAAAACTCCTTCAGTAGTTTCTATTTTTTTAACTGCCTTGGTTTGAGTCAGGTGAAAAGTAGCAATGTTATACTTGGCTACATTGATGGCTTCTTTGAGTTCGTCGCTTACATGGTTGCTGGCTTCGGCAAGCTCTTCGGGGGTAAGCTGAAACCGTTTGATGCGAACCCTGTCGTACTTGAATACAAAACTACGCAACGCTTTGTCCCCTTCGCGTTGTACCCGACGCAAAATAGGTCTTACCGCTTTTTCGAGGGCTTCATAGGTTTCAAAAGTTCGTTCCTGAAGTTTTGACCAATCTTCTTTATGAGGGTATATGATTTTCTCCATTTTGTAAACAACCGTTAATATACATTGATAATGATTTGCCTAAATATGCTCTATGCTATTATTACAAAGCAAATGCCATAACCTCTTATGTTAACAGATGTTTTAAAGTAATACTGTAGGCTACCCGACAAGGTCAACAAGCACAAGCATGTGAGTAACAATGTATATTTGTAATAATTTAATTTTTAGAGAGTTACAAAACCGATAGGTGGAAGTGAGCCTGCCCTACTGATAGTTTGTAGTCGTTAGGGGTGAGTTCTTTCAGCAAGAAAAAACACTCTTTTACTGGTTCCAGAGATGTTTTCAAATAAACTATTTGAAAACCAAACGAAGTAAACAAACAAATACTTTGCTCATGGGTAGGACGCACACGTACTGTAACATAGCGAAACCCTTGGTTGTATAGCCTATACAAAGCCATGGAAACCATGTGCCGGGCTATGCCTTGCCGCTGGTAAGCTGGCGCCACTGCCACACCAGCAAAGTGAGCCGTTTTAGGGTAGTACACTGGGGCAACCAAAGGAGAGGGCACCAACTCTATATGCTTGCTGGTATAGTTCACCGCCCGATAGCCAATCAATTGATCTTGATCGAATACACCAATAGTAAAACCAGTAGTGGGTTGTATACATTGCGCAAGGAAATCTTGAGTTTGGGGGTTTAAAAAAGCTTTGTTTGCTGGATCATGGGCTACCAGTTGATTAAGGTCATAAAGCTGCAAAAGTTCATGTGGTTGTAACAGCCGCATTGAATAAGGTCCAGTTTTACTGGTAGTTGGGTGAAATGATGTGGTGGTATCCATCTCTTACAAATAAAAATTGAACATTGCATATTTAGAACTGTACGAAGTTTTAAAAACCTTTGATATACAGGGGTTTATATTTAAATCAAGGGGCTAAATGTAGGGGCAATCCCTTGTGGTTGCCCACGCGAAGAGCAAACCTGATTACATAAAACGTCTTTTAAAGGAATAAACGACCTTACTTGAATTCGTTTTGATTCTGTAAAACATTTATTATCAGTAAATTACAAGACTTCGTACACTCCTAATTGCATATTAGTAAATATATTTCTAAACTTTAGATTATCCTATCTAATTCAGAGAATGGGCTACAAGTCATTGTTTTTCAAGGTTTTTAGATGCCAAGCAAACATAAAACCAAGCCTACAACTTATGTAAAGAACGTCTTGCTGGCCAATGTCTTACCAGCTCCATTCCCAGCCAACCCAATACTACAGCATACTCAACGGCTACCAACCAGAGGTTTTCCTGGTAGGGTGTAGTGCTATAGGCGTAATAAGTAAGCCCCAACATAGCCGACCACACCATAGGAAAACGATAGGGAGTAAATACCGCCAAGCCTACAATCACACTAATGTACCAGGGGTGCACTATTGTAGCCATCAGGTAGTAAAAGGTAAGGATAAACAACATTTTGTGAAGCAACTGGTGTACTACTACCTTGCGCACCGGATAAAGTGCCATAGCCAAGGCTCCCAAACTAGCTATGATAGATAACACAATGCCAAAAAATGCAATACGATTGTAACCATGGGTTTGGTAACCTATCCAGCGGAGCACATAATAGACACTGGCGTTGAACTCAAACTTTTGAAAGTAGAGGTTAAAACTGTCCTGAAACTTGGCAATAAAATCGGGGGTAATAAAAAACATAAATAATAGAGCCGTGAGTAAACCTACCAGGCTATAATAAAGTAAGCTACGCTTGAAGCCTAAAAACCAAAACAAAGCAGGTAAAAATATCAAGGGAATGAGTTTGGTATTGACTGCCAGAGTAAAAGCCACTACTGACAAAATAAAGTAAATAGGTTGTGCTTGTCTGTCTTTTGGAGGGTGTGAGGTAGTGTGCAAATACCCACCTTTAACCAACCAATAAATGGCCAGCAATAACATAAAAATCATGACTCCCTCGAAATGTAAATTAGCGGTAAGCTCTAGCACAATGTAAGGGTTGAACACATACCACGCCATTGCTTTGGGTGGTTTGCCCAACATTTGCAACAGTTTTGGCAATAACCACAACAAGCCTATTTCGCCTAGTATAATCCAACAACGCATAACCACAGCACCCCCCAACAAACTATGCGGAAACAACCAGGGGGCTGTAGCAAACAAGGCTTGATTAAACGGCGGATAGATCGTATAATGAGTGGGTGAATTCATTGCCTCATAAAGCACTTGGGTAAAGCCCAGCGTTGACGCCTCAGGAGTCAGGATAAAATCTTTTGGCAACAACAAATAAGGGTTATAGCCATTGACAAGGAGCTTACCATCCCAGTAAAACCGAAAAAAATCATCCGACAAATTAGGGATCATCCACAAAGGTATGAGTCTAAGCAATACTCCTAGCCATTGGATTTGGCGCACACTTACCACATTGCCAGGCTTAAGCACCCAATGTACAAACCAGCCATACACGCCAAACAAGCCCGCGTATAATGCAATAAACTGGTAAAACCATACCCGATGGGTAAAATAGCTTACCCAGATGTAGCCTATAGCTGAGCCTAATACAAAAATCACTAACCGCAGGTTGAGCGTTACGCGGGGTTGACCAATGAGTGCCATACAGAATAAAAACAGATATAACCAAAACCAAATGCCAGCATCAAATGAAAAGGCAACAAACCGTATTCGTGCAGGTAAATGCCCACCCCAACTCCCACCAGAAAATACACCATAAACACTCCCTCAAGCACAGTAAGCAAGCTAATGTTGTTTTTCAAGTATTGGTTGCTTTTCCAGGGTTGGTCTTGTTGCTTGGTAATGTTAAACTTAGGGGTACGGATAAAAGGTGTTTTTTTGCCCAAGAGTCCCTCAACCACTGCCAAGGCATTGTGGAGCGACAACCCGGTATACATTGCCAAGAATAAGGGAAAGCGCATAAAAAAGTATTTTTGCCTACGTTGTTTGCTCAAACCTTTGACCGAAGTAGATACCCAATAAAACACCCCCAGAAAGACGGTACCCGTTAGAAAAAAGCTAAAGTATATAAACACTTGAGTATACTCGACAAAAGCATTTTTGATAAACAATAAAGGCAAGCTAAGCACCGACACCAATACTACCAACACAAACATAGAACTGTTGAGTAGGTGAAACAAAGCGTGCATTTTGGTACTCAAGTTCAAGTCAGCAGCACCTAAAACTTTCCAAAGGTTTTTGCGGGCGCACTCAGCTGCTCCTTTGGTCCAGCGAAATTGTTGCGTTTTGAGGGCATTCATTGCCACAGGCAATTCGGCAGGTGTGCCTACTTCTTCGAGGTACTTAAACTTCCACCCCTTGAGCTGTGCCCTATAACTGAGGTCGAGGTCTTCGGTAAGGGTGTCAGACTGCCAGCCGCCCGCATCTTCAATGCACTGCTTGCGCCACACTCCAGCAGTACCATTAAAGTTAATCAAGTGTCCTTGTGCATTTCTCCCTACCTGTTCTACAGTAAAATGCGCATTGAGCCCAAAAGCCTGAAGTTGGGTCATCAAAGAATAATCTTCGTTGAGGTGTTCCCAACGGGTTTGCACCATACCTATGTCAGCATTGGCAAAAGCCCCCACTGTAGCTTTAAGAAAGTGGGTAGGCGGCACAAAATCGGCATCAAAAATAGCGATCAATTTGCCTTTGTTATGGGTAAGCCCATAAGCCAGTGCTCCCGCCTTAAAGCCTTCACGGTTTGGACGCCTCACGTGGCTTATCCATACGCCCTGTTGTTGCCAGTATGCTACTCTCTCGGCAATGAGGTCTATAGTTTCGTCGGTAGAGTCGTCCAATACCTGTATCTCTAGCTTATGCTGAGGGTAATCAAGTGCTGCTACTGCATCGATGAGCCGTTGTACCACATACTTTTCATTGTATATGGGCAATTGCACAGTCACTATCGGCAAGGCAGAAGTTGAGGTGGGTACTTGTACTACAGTTTGTTTTGCTTTGCGCTTAAACTTCCAATAACTGTATGCCAACTGAAGTTGCATGGCATTGTAGCAAAAGATAAGTAACATGGCTAAACCATATAAAGACAGGATAATAAACGCCGTCATAAATTTTAGTAAATGGGAATGAATATTTTCAATTTTTCACCCACTTAACATACCAATCACTGGAAACGTTCAACCCAGCTTGCCATTGGCAGAGTTGGCATTGGTAGATGAAAAACTGCAATTTATGATTTTTAAATGTAGGACAATGTCATAAAAATGACAAAATAGCCCAGGGCAATAAGGGCAAAATAAAATGTTTTCAAAGAAAGCGTATAAGCTACTGATATTCAGCATAATCATAGGCATTGACTTTCACACAGCAGCTATGAACGATCATCTGAATATGGTGGACTATTGTAGGTGGGTGTCAAAACAAATATACTATATACTAAGGGGCTAAAGTACCATCGTAGGCTAATTTTTGTATATTTGCCCGAAATTTTTTGAAAAAATGATTTTTAGCGTAAACAGATATTCAATGATGAGACGATTACTAGTAGTTGCCCTTGTAGCAACTGTGTTGTATGGGTGTGGAAACCAAAATTCGACTAATAACCAAGACAATAATACTACCGAAACAGCTAAGGCATCTATGGACACTGCCAACGACAATGCGGTAGCTGCTTCTAAGACTGTGTATATCAACGAGGACTCTTTGCTTACTAAATATGAGTTTGCCAAAAGAATCCAAAAAGACTTGACTACTAAAGGGAAAGAAATTCAGGCTGACCTGGCGTCAAGAGAGCAAAACTTCAAGAATGAGGTGGCGTCTTATCAGCGTACTGCTGGCACAATGACTATGAATGTAGCCAAGGCTACCGAACAACGCCTAGCAGCAAAGCAACGCAACTTGCAGGGTTATAGCCAGGTTCGTGGTAAAGAGTTGGCAGATGAGCAATCCAAAATGATGAAAAAATTAAGAGAAAACGTAGAAAGTTTTCTTAAAAGGTTTTGTGAGAAAAATGGGTATGACTTAGTATTGCCACAACGCGCGGTATCTACTTCTGTATTGTATGGTGTTGCCAAACTTGACGTAACCGATGCCGTAGTAACAGGTTTGAACAAAGAATATGCAGACGGTAAAACCGGAGAGATTGCAGACGATAAGAAAAAAGGTAAAGACGAAGACAAAAAAGACGAAAGCAAAAAAGATTCTTCTGAGTCTAAAAAGTAATGCTGTGCTCTACAGACTTTACTGAAAATAACAAACCCCCTGTTCGCCATTGAGCAAACAGGGGGTTTTCTATATATAATACTAAGAAAGCATTCAAGTGCTGTTCTTGCTATTTTGGATTCAGAATCTTATTCAAAATTTTGGTAGTAATCAAGTAAGTAGGCTTTACTCCTACTGTTCCTAAACTACCCGAAGATAAGGTACCTCCGGTAAGCAAAGGGTTATCAGATGCATAGTAAGCATAACGCAAGGTAATGTCTGACGATACATTATTGCGAATCATAGACCCTGCCTGGATAGCTTTTTGGTAATGTGCTCCTTCCATTT
Source organism: Microscilla marina ATCC 23134 (assembly GCF_000169175.1). Classification (NCBI taxonomy): domain Bacteria; kingdom Pseudomonadati; phylum Bacteroidota; class Cytophagia; order Cytophagales; family Microscillaceae; genus Microscilla; species Microscilla marina. Next base: position 225,532 of record NZ_AAWS01000010.1, on the reverse strand, counting down.
CAAGCCCCACTGCACGCCACGATGAATTTCTGAAGTAAGCCAATACATCGCGATTTTGCAACGAAGTGCCCAACACCGAAATCATGGCTCCTTCGTACACGTTCAACCCAGAACCTTTAAAATCATCTTTGGTAAACTCGTTTTTAAGCGGATAGTTGTCAGCAGTTCCTTCAAATACATGCGCCGAAGGAATCATCAAGTCGCCCTTGCCTCCGTGCAAAATACCCGCCTTACCCATCACAGAGATAGATTTTACCAACAAGTTGGCGTTTTTGTAAGGTTTAAGCAACTCATCCATTGTTTCATAGGCTTGCTCACCAAAAGCATAGTCCATCACTATAATGACAGGCTTTTCTTTTTTGATGTGTTCCTTGTTTACCTTCAACTCTACAGGTAGGTTGCTAAGGTCGAGCAAAGTTGTATCAAAAACCTGCACTGAAATATTTGTACCCGAATTATCATTTAAATACAACATACCACACTGTTCGGCATATTGGCGTACACGATTGTTAAGAGATTGGTTATTGGGTTTGCTCAACTCCTGGGCAAGGTCTTCGGCTCGTTTATGGTCAGGAAAATCTTCCTTGAGAGCACTCAAAGCACACAACGAGTTCATGACACTGTGCATATTGGCACTAATGATATGAATGGGGCGATCAAGCAATTTATGCTCAATTAAATGTTTTTTGATATTGGTTGCCCACTGCTCACCGTGAATATGGTGCCCTATACGATCGCGAAGCGTAGGTGTAAAAGTAATTTGAATGGGTTGGTTTTCAAACTCGGCAGCGTGCGCCACCTTGCCCAGCCAGTATACAATACGGAACAAACCACTATTTTGAGGAGCAGTGTCTTCGAAACGGAAAAAAGCTTGTTTGGTTTGCTCAAAGGTGCGCCCCAATAGGGTGCTTAAATGACTAAAGGCCAAATCACGGTTATGTTCGGTAAGCTTTACGTTACCTTCCACGATTTTCTCCAATTGTTCCCATTCTTTGGTTTTGTTTCCATTCTTGTCAAACGCGTGCGATTTTATCTTTTCTGCCTCATTGTACATAAAAGTAAGGTGGGTCAGAATATCATAAATTTCGCTACGCCCTCTGGTTACTTCTACCAACATGAGGTCATTGTCTACTTTGTAACAGTTACGACGGCGTTTGGCTGGAATAATTACCTCGAAACCAGAATGGCTGTAGCCCTCGTCGGATATAAGACGCAAAAAACGACATTGTTCGATGCCTTTGGGCAGACGCTCCATCACATACACCAACCCATTGAGTTCTACCTTCTCCATATCGTCGATAGATCCATAAATTTCGGGGCGTAACGTATGCAATGCTTCCAACAATACTCTGCCCGAAATGGTAGAGGGGCTATAAGAGCCACTGTTGAAAATATGGCGCATTTCTATGTATAGTTTTTCAATGGCAGCGCGTGATTCACGGGCGCGGGTGAGTTCAATAATGTCGAGGCTCATAGGCTTTATACAAATTCTGTTAAAATAGAATGTACCCACAAAAGTAATTACATCTTTAGAAATATGAAGCCTAAACTGATGGGTATTTTTGATGTGTGGCCGAAAACCTTACCAAATGTATAAAGAAAACAATGATTGATATAAAAACAATGAAACGCAACTCAAATAATACGTGAAAGGGGCAATATTTTATTTTCACAACCTATAGTTTTATGAAAAAACTAGTTTCTCTCAGTGTTTTACTGGCAATACTTGTTAACTACACCCAAGCACAGGATTTTAAAGGAAGAAAAAGCCTTGGTCTTAGCCTGGGCACCCACAAACTGGAAAATAATGGAGGGCTGGACAGTTTGGCCAATGGACGCAACAGTTGGACAATTGCCCCAAATATTGCCTATTTTGTAAACAACCAATGGAAAGTAGGCGTAAGTGCTTCTTTCTCTTATACTTATTATCATTACAAAACACTTCGTTACCAAAACATAGGCGATAATACTGTCTGGGGACTCGAAGCGTTTGCCACTCACCACCATTGGTTTACTTCTCAATGGGCTTTTTTTACTCAACCTGGCATTGGTTACAACCAGCGACATTTTGAATATACTTCTCACGCTATTGGCCACCCAACCTATACCGAAAAAGGGGCATCGCAAAGCTTTTATGTCAACACAGAGGTTGGTTTGCTGTTTATGATTGGCAAAAAACTGGGGATTGATATGAGCACGACACTATTTAAACTCAATTATTTGATATTGGATGCCAATATCAGCAATCAGCACGCTCCTGTTTTAGCCAGTCGCAACCAAACCAACTTCAGCTCGGCACTTTTGGGTGGCTCGCTTTTATCATCCCTCCAACACCTACAACTAGGCTTAAAGTTTTTTTGGTAAACACCCCTACCTAAACCCTCAAGTGTCAGGTTCCATAAATTCGCCTCAAGGCATTGCTGTATCAAAAAACAAAGATGCCAAACAGTGCCCACCTACCCAATTGAAGTTGAGTGATAAGTATACTTCAAGAAACTATATAAACCCCTCCCCTAATTTTGCCTATTGATTGAGATTCCAACCCTTATGGGTGTTTGAGTAAACACCAAAAATACTAAAACGAATGCCTGTATTATATAGACTTAAAAATCAACAACTTATTCATTACACATTGTGTAATACAATTAAAAATATTATTCTACAAAAACATCTGCTCATAATATTAACAAACAAAAATCAGATATTCTTCAGAATATTACACTTAAATATTTTTAAAAACCATTCTAAAATCCTTAAAAAACAGATATTTACGATTTTTTTATTTAAAAAGTATTACATACATTTGCATCACACAATTAAAAAATATGAGGTCAGACATAAGCATGCTAATTAAACATCTCATCAATTATTCACATTTTTATCAAACTTAATTTAATTAATACAATGACTAATCAGATCAAACTATTTGCCCTATTAATGTTGGCAATGATGACATTTTCATGTCAAAAAGAGGAAACAGTTGATCCTCAAAAACCTCTCACCACTCAAACCAATCGAGTTTCAAAATCGGCAATTGAAAAATACCGCCCAGTGGGACTCAACCAATTCATTCATTTCTTTACCAATGGTCTGGTATTAGACAGTCACGGCAGAGTTCTGAAAGGAACAATAGCCTATGATACTGACATCAAAGTGGCTACTGCTGGTAATCACTTTGCCAAGTTCAAAGGGGGTAAAAAGGTATACTTTGACGCAAATGTGGTAGGAGTAGTAGGAGGCTTCGCCCTTTCAAGCGATGTTGTACACCCACAAGGTAACCCTAATGTAAGTCTAACTCTTAAAGCAAACTCTTATGTTACTTATTCTAACAACCCTTCTTACCTAGGTGTGTGGAATTGTGTTTTAGGCAAAAGTCATACTTTGGAAAACCAAGATGGTACTTCTACTAAATACCGATATGGTAGAGAGTTGTATTTTAACAAAAAAGGGCAAGTCCATTATGCAATGCCTCGTTAGATTAGCGCACAAATTATTGTAATTATAAAGAGCGGATATGGTACCATCCGCTCTTTTTTTATGTCAAAAGAGTTTGCCCCATTACAAAAACACCAGCCCTGGCTCAATTCAACACGCGTAATTGCTTTAGTGATCTTTCATAAATAATTTGAGCCATTAAAGTGTATCTATTGCCCTCATTCTTCTCAAAAAAAAAGCTTCATAGCTTTGGCTATGCACCGTTTTTTTTGAATCGTCTGAGAACAATATATTTTCTTGAATTGGCACATCTTCTTTTTTCCAGATCACTTATCAAAAAATAATTTTCTCCTAAGAGTTCCCCGAAAAATAATAAAGTTGAGTAGCATGAATAAAAAGTAGCTACTTAAATTCACTATAGTATTAATTAATTATACTATTTTGTTTTTTCCGCGCCTTGCCTCTCTTAAGTATTTTCAAAATAAAAAAAACAATTAAATTTGCGCCTTTAAAAATCTGTATTTCCCACAAGGTCATTCAAGTTTGAAAATACTCAAGCAAAGTTGACTGACTTATAAACTAAAAAAGATAATGAGTGTAATAGATGCTATTCACGCAAGACAAATTTTGGATTCACGAGGCAATCCAACAGTAGAAGTAGACATAATTACAGAAGAAGGTGTATTGGGGCGTGCTGCTGTTCCCTCTGGCGCGTCTACCGGAAAACACGAAGCAGTAGAACTTCGTGACGGTAACGCTAATTACTTTTTAGGCAAAGGAGTACAGAAGGCTGTTCATAATGTAAACGAAACCATTGCCCGCGAACTTATTGGCATAGAGGTGTTTGATCAGCCCTTGATCGACAAAATCATGCTTGAGCTTGACGATACACACAATAAAGGACAGCTAGGTGCAAACGCTATTTTGGGAGTTTCGCTGGCAGCATCAAAGGCAGCCGCCAATTTGCTTGATCAACCACTTTACAAGTACATAGGAGGGGTAAATGCTACTACGCTTCCGGTACCTATGATGAACATTTTGAATGGTGGCTCTCACGCTGACAATGCCATTGATTTTCAAGAATTTATGATAATGCCTACCAATGCACCCACCTTCTCCAGAGCATTGCAAATGGGTACCGAGGTTTTTCATCACCTCAAAAAAGTGTTGAAAGACAAAGGCTTTGCTACCAATGTAGGTGATGAAGGGGGATTTGCTCCTAACATTCAATCTAATGAAGACGCTATTAAAATAGTATTGGAAGCTATAGAAAAAGCGGGGTACCGCCCTGGCGAAGATATGTGGATTGCGATGGATGCGGCTAGTTCTGAGTTTTATGACGAAGAAACTGGCTTGTATCATTTATCGTCTACCAGCGATAAGCTTACCTCTGACCAAATGGTGGCTTACTGGAAAGATTGGGTTCAAAAGTATCCTATCCGCTCGATAGAAGATGGCATGCACGAAGATGATTGGAAAGGCTGGGAGTTGCTTACCCAAACTATAGGTGACAAAACCCAGTTGGTAGGAGACGATTTGTTTGTAACCAATGTAGAGCGTTTGCAACAAGGCATAGATACTAAAGTAGCCAACTCTATTTTGATTAAAGTAAACCAAATTGGTACACTGACCGAAACCATCAATGCTATTCAGTTGGCTACCCGTAATAGCTATACCAGTGTAATGTCGCACCGTTCGGGCGAAACCGAAGACACAACCATTGCCGACCTTGCCGTAGCCATGAATACTGGACAAATAAAAACCGGATCGGCGTCTCGCTCCGACCGTATGGCCAAGTACAACCAATTGTTAAGAATTGAAGAGCAGTTAGGCGATACAGCTTACTACCCTGGTAATAATTTCTAACAACACGGTATTGTTACCCATATTTTGCAAAAGCAAGCATTTCTATCTAAGGGATGCTTGCTTTTTTTATGGCATTTTTCCCATGATAACATAAGCCCTCAACGGAATGCATACATTTAAAAACAACCGTTACTTACTGTAGTGTGAGGTTATTGATCCCGCAAACTAAGCCCACCCTGACAGATTGCTGGTTCATTTGCCCCCACTTTCGCAGAAACACACAATTGAATATTCTTGAAAAACCATGTTGTTGTTGGGCAAAGATGTTTTTTTTTCTAAATTAGAATGAAAATAAATACTAAGGCAGCATTAAATATACCTAACAAGCAGGTGTAATTAGCGTTACTTGTAGTTTATAGCTCATTGCTTGCTACTACTTACTACTTCAATCATTAGCCAATTAGCACCTTGAAACGCTCAAAATTAAGCGTATAATGTTTAATAAACCTATTTCCGATATTACCTTCGAGGATGTTTATCAATTGGTAAACACGAGAAAAACACCGTCTAACCGATATTTGGAGTACCAAATACCAGCCATTGATGCGGTGTCTTACCTTGAAAACATCAGTAGCTTTGAACTTTACCTTGCCCAAAACACCAGTGCATTTGCCAATAGTGCAGGGGGCTGGCTGATTATAGGAGTAAATGAAGAACAACTACAGGTAACAGGCATCGACAAAGAAATAAACAAGCAACCCATCAAAGAATGGATCGCTCAAACTATACTTTTGCATGTCGATGTTCAGCCCACTTATGACATTGTCACGATTGATATTCCTGACAGTGAAACCAACCAAGCTGTAGTGGTCATGCATATACCCGAAAGTGCTGACAAACCTCACATGGTAGTGCCAGAAAACAAGTACTTTTTACGACGCAATACTGAAATAAAACCTGCCTCGCACCAAGAGCTCAAAGAAATGTTTGCCCATAGTCAACACCGAGCGTCGGCACTGGATGATTTTTTGTATAAACGTAACCTTTGGGACGAAACCCATCCTAAGTTTGGCTATAATATCAACTCTAGTAAGCTGCATAACCTCATTAACCGGGCAAAAAAACCTTTCATTTTATTTTCATTAATACCCAAGGCACCTAAGGTAGAAAAAATCCCTTTTGGGGTAAAAGAATTTAAAGAATGGCTTAAGCGCAATGCCCGCAATTATAAACCTTCGGAAAGATCTAAACTCTTTTCTACTTATGATATAGACACCAGTTTGCATGGGTTGACGCTCAAGAATATTAAAAACCGCCATGAGCTTACCTCTTATTTCGAGATTTTAAACAATGGTTACATAGAATCGGGTATGTCGCAGCATGTAGCTTATGAAGAACGCGCCAAACACCGCGAAGAGCAAATTGGCATTATCAACCTGACCAATATTGTCGGGTACCAGATGATGTTGCTTGATTTTTCACGTAACTTCTTTGACATGGCCAACTATCATGATGAGGTAAGTCTGCAATTGAGCTTTGTAAATGTTCTCCATTATACTTTGTCGGGCTTTCACTCCAAATACTTTAACTCACGACTTTACTACTTTTATGATGAGTATCAGAATAAGTATGACCCTAACTTTAAGCTCATAGAAAAGTTTTACCCTCAGCAACTTACCGATGATGACATTTTGCAGATAGCCAAGAAAAACGCTGAAAAAATATGTCGAGCTTTTGGGTTAGAACAAGATATGGCATTTTTTGAAGATAAAATAGACCTTACAAACTTTAGTTATTTCGATTTATAGCTCCACAATTGACTTAGGTGGTATTATTGTTGAGATGTTTTAAGCAGTGGTAAATATCACTCAACAAACTATTTAACGAATAATACTATGAACCAACTCATATTAGGAGACACTCAAAATGTGTTGGCTGTACTCGAATCTCAAAGTATTGATTTGGTCTACATAGACCTCCCTCCTCACATTGTTGATCCTGCTACAGTAACCAGTAGTAACAAACAAGCCAAAAACTATCAAAAGTGGCTCAAAAACACCATCAAACACACTTTGCCGTTGCTAAAAAGTACCGCAAGTGTATTTGTCAATATTCCTTCCTCGCTTAAAGAGTGGGCAGTAAATACCGCATTGCCCAAGCACTTTGAAGAAGCGCATTACAAGGGAGAAATTAAATGGAAGCCAACCCAAAACACCGGCAACCTTTCTGTACACACGTCATTGCAGTATACCACTATTTTGTATTATGCCAGGTCAGAGCAATATACTTGCAACTACCCCTACAACGAACATTACCTGAATCAAATATACCGCTATGAAGACAGCAAGGGACGCTATCGACTCGATAGTTTGAACTCGGTGCACGCTGATGGTTTTTTTTATAGCTATAAGGGGCACGAAGCTCCCACCAGTGGTTGGGCGTTTCCCGAAGAAACCCTCATAGAATGGGAACACCTTGGTTTGCTGAACATTCCGGCAAACAATGATGATCCTATTACTTTCAAAAAATATTACATTGCTCCCAAAGACCAAACCAACCGTCCTTGTCAAGTGTCGCCGTTTAACGCTCCTCAGAAAGGCTTTACTTACCAATCAAAAAATCCCTATCATTTGCTCCGGCGAATTATTCAGTATGCCAGCAACGAGGGAGATACATTGCTTAGTATCAATGTAAAAAACGGGCGTTTGCTAAGACTGGCCGACCAGTACAAACGGTTTTGGATAGGTACCAATACATTGGTTGACAATATCAAGCAAGCAGAATACCTGCTCAATAAAGAGAGTTCACAAGATTTTTCATTGCGTATTTATCAATACGAATCTCATACACGTTTGCACAGCGAAGCTGGACAGTTTGAAAAATGGATAATAGAGCAGTTTGAACCACAACTGTTGAACGATGCCTCTGTTATTATAAGGTTGGGCAGTAATTTAGGGTTGTCAGCTATAGACCACATGGTCAAGCACCACATCCAGCCATTCAGAAAAAAGTGGTTTTATGAAAATCACCCTGAGCATTTGTACCATGGAGTATTGGTAGGCGATCAGTTTAGCAAATACGCCATAGAAGAGGTGCAACGATTGAATACGTATGAAAATATTCGTTTAAAACTGGTAACATTGGATGACCTTACGCCAGTGCCTGTAAAACCCGAAATACAATATACCATACAAGCATCAGACAACGACCAGCAAGAGGTACAGTTTAAGCTAGAAGTGGCTGATCAACAAAACATTGCTTTTTATTCCTGGGATTTTGACTATCAGCCTGACAAGGCATTTCGCCCACAGGAAATGCTCAAACAACAAGCAGAACTTACCTATAGTTTTGCTCCCGGCAAATACACGGTGGCAGTACAAACAACCCAAAAAGACGGGTTGTCGTCTATGCAAACCCTGGAGATAGAAGTGAAAAGTAACCTGGAAGAGAAAATTGCTTCTTGATACAGCATCTTAAACATAAAAAAATCTCATCCTAAAACTAGGATGAGATTTATAATTAAAATATATATAAAACCCGTTTAAAATTAGTTCACATCTTACATTCCAAGGCTCTCTACTTTGATTACCCTGCTTTTGCCAAACTGCCCTACGCCTACTGTAGCCAGCGCCACCCAATCGGTGTGAGGCACTCCTACCATAAACGAAAAAATGGCTTCAGCGTTGTCTTCATTAAACTTTACAAACTGAGGATGTCTGATGATAGACTTTCTCAGAAAGTCGGCATTTAAATGCCCTTTGAACAAATCTTTTTGAATAATATCTTTTCCGGTAGATTTCCCGTTGAGCTTCACCGAAACTTCTGTTTTGTAATTATGAGAAATCAAATAAGTACGATGATCTCTTCCATCCATTGGGATCACCTCCTGTGCTACTCCACCATCGTTCAAACAAGTAGTTTGGAAATGAATCACAAACGCATTATTGTCAATGGTAATGGTGGTATCTTCTCTTAAGACCTGAAAGTCTTTTTTGGCGTATTCAAGTTGAGCCGAACCTTTTAGTTTCAACCGCTCGATGGCGCTCATTCTACTCTGAGCATTTGCATCTTTTTTTTCCGGATGTTCTACAAGGTACCCTTCATCTCCTTCTTTTACCTCTGGCGCCTCCTTCACATTTTTTTGAGGTAGCTTCTCCTGACTTTGAGCCAATGAAGCTTCTTCCAGCTTTTTTTTATGTGCTTGTGTTTGCTGCTTATCTTTTTGATCAGAATTGCATGCACTCACCCAAATTGCCAATGATATTAATAGTATAAATTTATGCATGATAGTTTAGTGGTGCTTAGTAACATATTCACAATTAACTGTCTTTTCTGGTAAGGCTGAAAACTTATTTTGAGTACATTACTTCACATTGGATATGTGTTAAAGTATAAATCAGTTTTCTTTATTACATCAATATACGACTTTCCGAGGAAAAAGGTCGCAGAAAAAACAATAATTTTTCAAAAAATCAGTTTACCCTGATTGAGACTGGTTTTATGCCCAAAAAGTAGTTCTTTGAGCATTTATAGACCAAAAACAACCAAAGGTTAACTCTTTAACTGAAAATAATTGATCTTAGTATACTACAAAAAAGCTCATCTGATGCGTTTGCCATTTGTCAGACTAATCAATTTAAGATACCTTTGCCCCTGACATATACCCCAACTTATACAAACCGGGGCTTTTATTACTCCTTATAAATAATATATAAACACCCAACTAAATTCATCTTGCGATGTTATTACTGATTTTTTATTTATGCCTTGCCATCTTGGTTTCTTTTCTTTGCTCAGTGCTAGAGGCTGTTTTATTAAGTATTACGCCTTCTTATGCGGCATCTCTGGCGCAAAAGGGGAGTCGTTTGGGGGTAAAGGTAAAAGAACTCAAGCAAAATGTTGACAAGCCTCTTTCGGCTATTTTATCGCTCAATACCATTGCGCATACTATAGGTGCTGCGGGGGTGGGTGCACAAGCTAGTTTGGTATTTGGTGCCGAGTACTTGGGGTATGTATCAGGAGTATTAACTTTACTGATCTTAATTTTATCAGAAATTATCCCCAAATCTATTGGAGCCGCCTATTGGAAACAGTTAACGCCCTTTACGGTAAATGTACTCAATGTAATTACCAAGGTGTTGTACCCATTGGTGCTTATCTCTCAGGTTATCACTAAATGGCTTGCCAGCAGCAAAGAAGAAGCCTCTATTACTAGAGGTGAACTGGCTGTAATGACCGACATAGGCGAAAAAGAAGGGGTGTTTCAAGAAGGAGAGTCGCGCGTAATAAAAAACATGTTGCGTTTTAACTCTATTTTGGTCAAAGATGTGATGACTCCGCGCACAGTAGTACTTGCTGCTGATGAAAACCTGACCGTACAGGAACTTTTTGATGATAAGAAATTTTTACGTGTGTCGCGTATTCCTATTTACCAGCAGAACATAGACCAGGTGGTGGGTTTTATTCACAAACACGACCTGCTTGATAAAATGGCATCTGATGAACGCAATGTGCCTCTGAGTGCCATTAAACGAAAAATAATGATTATTCCTGAAGAAACCCGTATCCCGGCGTTATTTGAGCAGTTTTTGAAAAAACGCGAACACATAGCCCTGTCAGTAGACCAGTACGGGGGTATGTCAGGGATTGTAACTATGGAAGATGTGCTGGAAACCTTGCTTGGGCTGGAAATTGTTGATGAGTTTGACAGCACCCAAGATATGCAGGCCCTGGCACGGGAACAGTGGAAAGCCCGTGCGTCTAAACTAGGGTTTCCGCCTGATGTCAAGTAATTCTTCAAACCAAAACCTTGATTAAATTGTTTGACCCTTGTATGGTTGTCTTTATTGCAGAGACACCCATAAGTTAGACATTATATAGCATATAAAATACGCTTACTTCCATTAAAAGAAGTAGCGGAATCAGCTCACATATTTTCAACAAAATAACGCCTTTCGTGTTAACACAAATGAAAAAATTGCCCATATACCAAGTGGATGCTTTTGCCGATGCAGTGTTTAAAGGAAATCCTGCGGCAGTGGTTACCTTAGAAAAAGACTGGTTGTCGGACGAATTGCTGCAAAACATTGCAGCTGAAAACAATCTTGCCGAAACAGCTTATATTATCAAACGAAAAGACCATTACGACATCAGATGGTTTACCCCTGCTACTGAGGTTGACTTATGCGGACACGCTACTTTGGCCTCGGCACACGTGATTCTAAACTTACTGGAACAAAAAAACAAACAAGTAGTATTCCAGTCGCACCGAAGCGGTACACTTACGGTTACTCAAAATAAAGAGCAGCTAGAGCTTGATTTTCCGACAGATGTATTGGAAAAAACAGACTTGCCCGAAGCACTTATCCAAGGTTTTGGTGTGGTGCCCACTGAGATATGGAAAGGCAAAACAGATTATATGCTGGTATTTGATACTCAAGATCAAGTAGAAGCTCTACAACCTAATTTTCACTGGGTGGCAAGGGTAGAAGCACGGGGCATCATTGTAACCGCTCCTGCCAAAGATACCAGTATTGATTTTGTTTCACGCTTTTTTGCTCCCCAATCGGGCATCGACGAAGATCCTGTCACCGGATCGGCACACACCAGTTTGGTTCCTTATTGGGCAAAACGCCTCAATAAAACTACTTTGGTAGCCCACCAGGTTTCGCCCAGAGGGGGCATTGTACACTGCCAACACCAAGGCGAGCGGGTAAAACTTGCCGGAAAGTCTAGCTTATACCTTGAGGGTAATATATTGCTTGAAGATTAGGCAGACAACCGATAGTACTGTTACAGGGTTTAAACTGTTTGCAAAGCACTGCTATCATTAATTTTTAGCCCCTTCGGGGGCTTTAATGATTATCTGTAAAACAGAACATCATAGCTTTTAAACACTTTTCTATACAATTCATCAACTACTGAAAAAAAGCATACTATGAATTGTTTAACCACGTATAACACAGGCTAAACTAAAACCACTACTCTCCTATTTACGTTTTTTCACATCTAAATGCCTCATTGGGCGTGGAATCAGTAAAATTTGCTTTTGTCTGCCACCAATGTATTGAAACCCTGTTTTGTCGAAATATCCGTCCTCTTCCAACATTACTCTTATCTTTTTATTATTCCATTCAGGTATTTTTACTTTGGCGTTTAACTCTATAGAATAAGCCGTGTTGTAATGCAAAGGATAGTCTCCTTTGCCAGGAACGCCCCCTTGTTGGTCCCAAAGCCCTATAGTAGGTCCGGCAGCGTGCCCATGAAACCCAATAGGATGGGTATAAATGGTGGCCTCAATGCCTTCTTGGTTGGCTTGTGTCAATGCTCGTTTCAACACTTCGTTTCCAGTACGTCCTACTTTAAACTGATCGGTGAGAATGTCTTGCAAACGCATACCCACCTTAAAAGCATCGCGCAAACCTTTAGGTGCTTCGGTTTCGTCAGGCTTAAGAATGTAAGCGTGTTGCTGGGTATCAGTATTGAGGCGTAAATAGGTAATGCCAAAGTCTACGTGGATCAAATCGCCTGGCATAATGACTTCTTCGCCTGGTTTGGAGGCAAAACTCCGGCTTTGTTCGTTGCGATTTGCATCGTTGCGTTGTATATCTACCGAGGGGTGAAACCAAGCCTGTAGTTTGAGCTCGGCAATCCGGTCGCGGTACCACCATTGCACATCTTGAGTGGTAGTCACTCCAGGTTGAATCACTTTTTCAGAAAAACCTTCACTGATAATTTGGTGAGCAATGCGCATCACCTGGCTATATACTGCCATTTCTTGTGGAGTGCGCGTTTCCAGCCAACCAATTGCCAAACGCTCGCCCGACACTATTTTTTTTACAAATTTAGCCGAAAGGTTGGCTTTCAACTCTTCCATTTCTTTCCAATTTACTCCATCGGCCAGCCCAAACTCTTTGGAATAATTCAAGGCAATTTTTTGAGGGTTTCGTTGAGCTATTACGTCTGCAAGGGCTTTCCACTGATTGGGTTGTTTTTCTGGGTTCCAGGCACGTTTAAACACCTTGCCTACATCATAACGGGCAATGGCAAGGGTTTCTAGACTGCCTTGTTTGGGTTGGTACATCACCAAAATAGTACGACGACGAGCCGCCATCCACTCGGCAGGCAACATGGTTTCAATGACAGGGTCTTCGTTGTACTCGCGCGACATGATAATCCACATATCAATGTCTTCGTGTTTCATCAATGCAGGGAGTACCGTTTTAGCTCGAATATAGAGCCAATCGTTGATTAACTTTGCCCGTGACTGCATCGACAAGATTTTGGGCATATAGTCTTGTGCTTGTATTGCCATAGGGCAAAGCGCACTTAACCACAGAACAATAAATAAAAACAGGGTTTGAAAATCTTTGTATTTGTTTTGCATTGTACATTATTGGGTTGGTGTAACTAAGGAACGTGATCGCCCCGTAAACGGGATTTCGGGCGTAGCCCTCAACAATAACCCCGATAAGAAATCGGGACTTTGAAGCTGTCCGATTTAGAACCTATTAGCTTCGTAGAGCTTGAACTTCGTTCTGCGGTTCTCTTCACTGACTTTCGTTACTGATTTTGAACATGTTCCTAAATAAGGCCACAAGTTACAATTGCTTTACATTATCTCCCACAACAATTGTCGTGTTGAGCTTCTCTTAGAGCTAATATGTATACCCGATTGTTTTTGATAATTGATATAATTCTTTTTTACCTTGCTTATATTTGGCAGCTGGACTAATTATTTAAGTAAAAAATAAAAAGCTCTTTATGGAAGATGACAATGAAATGGATTGGTATGACAAAGCTTTGGAGCATTTTGGAAACAGAGCAAACTGTCAGGCATTGCTGTGTATTGAATATTACGAAGAGCTTGATGCCGACTCAGAGCCAGCTAAGTTACTCAAAGCCAATATTTTGATTGGCTTACACCGCTTTGAAGATGCAGAACGCATATTGGATGAGTTTCCGATGGATGTGCCCCGCCCCGAACGATTGAATCACGTCATCAAAAAGCATTACTATCAGGTAAAAGGTGATTTGAAAGACCTACAGGGTAAGTTTAACGAAGCAGCTGATTTTTATCAAAAATTGATTGACCTTGAGCCAGACGAAACCTTGGGATATATACTAAAAGGTGCTTGTTTGGCAAAAGCAGGAGAGTTTGAAGAAGCTAAAGAACTGCATAACCACGCCACCCAACTAGAAGGCGACCCCGATGAGGCTTACTTGAACCTGGGGCTTATTTATCGTGCCGAGGGCAAGCTTTACGCTGCCAAAAAAGCTTTTATGGAGGCGCTCACCATTACCCCCGAATACACCGAAGCGCAAGAAGGTTTGCAGGACGTAAACGAAGCGATGGCGCTCGAAAAACAAATCTATGAATTAAGACTTAAAAACAATTCTGACGACAATTAAGCGATGAAAAAATACGTGGCTGAAATCATAGGCACTTATGCCTTGGTATTTTGTGGAACCGGAGCAATAGTAATCAACCAGCATACTCAGGGAACAGTGACCCATGCAGGCATTGCCGTTACTTTTGGTTTGGTAGTAATGGCGTTAATTTTTGCATTTGGTAAGCTCTCTGGAGCACATATCAACCCAGCCGTGAGTATAGCCTTTGCGCTGACTGATATTTTTCCTAAAAAAGAACTCGTTCCCTATATTACCAGCCAACTTATTGGGGCTTTGCTTGCATCGGGTAGCCTGCGACTCATGTTTCCTGAAAGTGTGGGACTGGGCGAAACTATTCCGGCAGGCAGCGATTTGCAATCATTTATTCTGGAGGTGATACTGACCTATCTGTTGATGTTGGTGATACTTATGGTAAGCCAAAACGACCCATCGGTCAGTCAGTTTACGGCCGTTGCTGTAGGTGGGGTAGTATTGTTTGAGGCTTGGTTTGCCGGTCCCATATCGGGGGCATCAATGAACCCGGCACGATCTATTGCTCCAGCAGTGGCATCAGGCAACCTCAACAGCCTTTGGGTATACCTTACTGCGCCTATACTGGGGGCGGTGCTTGCTACATTTAGTTGGAAGTACCTGAAGTAATGGCTTCAGTGATACGCCATGCTTGTCAAGTTTTGATAAAAAAATACGCGAATGGAACAAAATCCATATCGCGTATTTTATGCAATTGATGTCGGCTGTGCTTATTAATTACACAGGCTTTTTCCTTTTACCTTGCTGTGCAAATCTTTTGCTTGCCTAAAATTTTTCTCTGCTTTTTTTAGTGTTTTTAAGTAGTCATCAGGCATTTTAGAGGTGCTACCCGAAAACCCATAACTTAACAACTCTTTTGCTTTTTCGTAACACTTCTCACAATCACTTTCATACCGCTGTATCTTACTACAATTCACCTTTTTGCCACTGTCGTAGTCTTTCTTCATAATAGTAAGGTCTCGCTTAATGTCCTGAAAACGAAGTTTGCACTTGTCTTTAAAACGAGTCAGTTTGCTGTTATAATTGCTTACAGAACAATAAAACACTCTTTTGTCTTTTATTTGCGTGTATTTGTGTTTTACAATTCTGCTAATGCTGCCTTTCACGTGGTTAATTGCACGTATATGGTCGGCATCGCCTCCCCCAAAACAAGCTTTCTCCCGATCTTCACGGGCTTTTTTACATTTTTTTGCTTTGTCAGCAATCAGATCATATACTTTTACTTGTACTCTACCATCTTTTGCCAAAGCACGTTGATATTCCGGGCTCTTAGCGGGTGTCCAGGCAGCATCAAATGATTTGCAAAAAGTAGTTACTTTGCGCGTATAACTGTCCAACGACGATTGACTACAGTCGGCGCATATCCTTTTTCTGCGCCCTTTTACGGTAACCATTACCGATTTTCCTGTTTTACAGTCTGCGTCTTTGGTGCACTCCTCCCCTATTTTCTTTTTACTTTGGGCAGATGCAGGCACCGCCATGATCATAAAAATAAATAAACTGGATACTAAAAATAGTTTAGGTAAGATTTTCATAAATTAGTTTTGAATTAGTAGACAAAAAAGTCTTGGTTTAATAATGAGTCAAAACTAAAGTAATTATGGTGTAAAAACAATCTATGTTGTTCATATATAATATGCTTACCAGCACCTAACAATCTGCCTAAGCAAGTAAATAGGAGCATCAATGGTGTGGCAATATGAGCAAGTCACCAGAACTTTACATATAAAAAAATACGCGAGGCGGATTCCGCCTCGCGTATTTAGTTTCTGTCTTAAACTAAACTAATACAAACAAACATCTATTATTTACTCTTCTTTGCCATAGAAGGAGGCAATATCACTTTATTGATCACGTGTACTACGCCATTTTTGGCTTTTACATCGGCAATTACTACTTCGGCTCCATTGATCCAAACTTTGCCGCCTTTCTTCACTATTTTAATTTTTTCTCCTTGTACCGATGCTACCTTTTGGTAATCTTTGAGACCACCTGACATTGCTTTGGCGGCTACCACGTGGTAGGTTAGAACTTTTACTAAAGCCTTTTTGTTTTCAGGTTTTAGCAAAAAATCCAACGTGCCTTTGGGCAAAGCAGCAAAAGCATCGTTCGTTGGTGCAAATACTGTAAATGGTCCTTCGCTCTTTAGCGTGTTTACCAAATCTCCTGCTTTTACGGCAGCTACCAGGGTTGACAAGTTTTTATTGCCTACAGCAAGGTCTACAATGTCTTTGTTTTGGGCTTGGGCTTGAAACGATAAAGCAAATACAGTCAATAAAGCGAAAACGAATCTGATTTTCATTGGTCTAAATTTTAGAGTTGATGATTGATTTTTGAATTAAAAACAATTTTTGATTGATCCGGAACAACTAAAAACTGACCTACTTACGGGGTGTCTAAGGCAAACGGATTGGTGCTTTTTGAAAAAAAATGGCAACCGTTTTTTGGCAAAAGTGTTCAAGCTAAAACCCATATTACGCCATTTTTATAGCTCCCCATATCGCCAATGTATAGGTGGTAAACAAAGCTAAAGCATTGATATTCTATGGTTTCTATACCACGCTTCAATATTTTTTATAAATTGTTAATCAATTGCTAAACCGACATTCACACTCATGCAATCAACTTGTTTTTTTATGAAAAAAATTACAAAACTTTTTTTCAACCTACTCCTTTTCCGAGCCAGGCACCAATACCAAAGGCTGCCTCACACGCAACTATTCAACAAAAAAAATGACGTTTTTGCCTGCCATGTGAACCTTGTAGCTAAGAAAAAACACAAACTATGAAAAGAATATATGCTTGGATTGTCTGGTTTTTTGTACTGACTGCTGCTGTTACTTCAGGGGTGTATTTGGGGATGAAAGCAGTAGAAAATGACAAAATAACGAGCGCAGCATTGAAAAAAGAACGCGCCCAAAAAAAGGTGGTCAAAAACGCAAAAGCTCAATTGCTACAAGAACTACAAACCAATGCGGGGCAGTTGGGGCTAAGCTATGACTACCACCAGGTAATGAAAGATACTTTGAGCCAATTGCTGCAACAAAAAGAGCAATTTAATTTTCCTGCCCAATTATGGAAAGGAATGTTTGCCCCTGTTTTACGCTCTGCCCAATACCATCGTTTGGCCGCCACCCAGCAATTGGCTTTGTTGGCCTCCCCTTTACCCGAAAAACTCGCTACTGTGCACGATTTGCAACAACAATTAACCAGGTTGAGCGCACCTGCTACAGATTATTGGTGGCAACAAGAACTCAACGCCCGCCCCAACACTACTGCCAAGGCTTTATTGACTCTGCTTACTCGCTATTGTGTACTAGAGCAAAAACTGGATAAGCTTTACGGTGAAGTTTTTGTGTATATTCAGGCGTCGAAACAGACAACAACCAAGAAAGGAAAGTAAAAGATAAATGAAGTACAAGATCAACTACATCATTGCCCTGGGGGCCTTGTTATGCCTGAGTGCTACAGATGGCTTTGCTCAAAACAACCAATACACTACTGAAATATATGGCAAGGTAGCACAGTTTAAAACCCTCAAGCTGCCCAAAAAGCTGACCGTAGTAACACAGGATTTTTTTAATCAACAAGCCAACCACGCTTATATAAATGGTGATGGCAGCTATAAGGTGCGTTTTCAGAAATACTACGAGGGACGGGTATTTTTAAAGTATCGTTCGCACACCCAAAGCATATACATACGCCCTGGCGAAAAGCTACAAGTAAACTGGATGCCCATTGGTAATACAAAAAACCTTGTAGAGTTTTTGGGCGAAAGCCCCAGCACCAGCCTCAACCAAACTATCACTCAGTGGAAAAACTACCAAACTCGCTCAGCACCTTATCATGAGTGGATGCGTGATTTGACCTTTGCCCAACTACAAGACAGCGTGACCCAATACACCCGATCTGAGCTTAAGCGCCTACAGCAATTTTGCCTGAGTAGCCAATGTTCGGGAGAGTTTTTGCAGTGGGCAAGAACAGCTATATTATATACCGAAGCCCACCAATTGATGCGTTTTCGGTGGTATCAGCCCGTGGCAAACAACAAGAGCCCGCTCAAAGTAATACCCAAAGGTTACAATTATAGCTTTACTTACAAATTTAGCCTGAACCAACCCCGCGCCCTGAAAACCCTCCCCTACTGTAGCTACATCCACGAACACAACCAACACTGGCGCTACATTGCCTACAGCAAAAAGGTATTGGACTCTCAAAAAATTGACCGGGAAAAAGAACTTGCCTGGATTATAAAAAACACGGAGCAAGGGCTTGCCCGTGACTTGATGCTTGCCGAAAATTATGGGGCTTTGGTGCAAGAGGGTAACCAAACTTTGATCAAGAAACTTACTCCGTTGTTTCTCAAATATGTGCAGTTTGTGCCTGCCCGCGATTATATCAAAGAGTTGAATTAAGGAACGAAAAAAAAATAACCCCCGAATCAAGTTCGGGGCTGTAAGTTTTCAGTTTGGAGGTGCTCTTTCACTGAAAACACGTACTTTATTTACTGGTTGCTCCCTAAATAATAAACTGAGCTTTCTCAGGTTAAAAATTTGTTCTTTTGTATACTTTAGCAGTATATCAAAATTGATTTAATAATTCAAGAATCGGGTTTTTGTAAGCCGTTCCTTTTGCTCCAGGTCAAAAGGAACCAAAACCCCGCAGCTGTATTTTGTGGTTGCTAAAATTTGTTTCATTACGCCGAAACAGCTCAAACTCGCCTGTGGCTCAAACAGTGATCTGTTTTTACGGCTTCATTACTCAAATTTCTTAACGCCCACAAAATAAGGCTGAATCCAGCTGACGCACTTATAAAACAACGCTGTATTTTTTCTGAATTAACCAAAAATATCTACTGCGAAGGGTCAGTTATAAAGTAAAATTATGCAAAAAATTTCTCAAAAACTACTCTGCCTACAAATAGCCAAGCAAGGCTATAGCAACTTATTGTTTTCGCCCTTGAGCCTTGAGGTTTTGCTGGGGCTGGCCTTGCCCGGCACCCAAGGGGCAAGTCGCCAAGCCTTGCTCCAAGCACTGGAGATAACAGAAGAGGAAGTAAACAGTTATTTGGCAGAGCTACAAGTCACTACTGAATCGTTGTTGGGCATAGCAAAACCTGCCACTGAATACCACCACAACTATACACAGGTACAGCTTGCCAATAGTTTGTGGTACGCTGCCCATGTTCAAGTACACCCCCACTACGCCCGCACCCTCAACACGCGTTTTCCGATGGAGTGGTTTGCGCTGGATGACCCGCCCCCCACCAGCATAGATAGGATAAACCAATGGGCAAACGAGCAAACCAATGGTATGATTCCGCAATTGCCCATTCCTTTGCACGAGCAAACAGTAGCGGTATTGCTCAGTGCCTTATACCTCAAGGGGTTTTGGTCGCGCGAGTTTAGCGAGATAGGCAACAGTGCCGAGTTTTTTTATAAGCTAGACGGGAGCGAAGACCTGTGCGAATATATGAACATCACCCAAGATACCGACGAAGGACGAGCGGAGGCTTATTACCTCAAGAAAGACCGCTTTCACGCCTTGCGGCTGATGCTCAACGATGGGCGGATAGGGTTAGAGGTATACTTACCGTATGAAAAAGCAGGCCTGGCTGATTTTATAAACCCGCTCCAAGGGCACGAGTTGGACGCTTGGCAAGAGGAGTTTGTACCTGCTCCTTATTTTTACTTTTTGCTGCCCAAATTTGAAACCACCAGCAGTATACAACTAGCCGAATTTGCCGAACAAATGGGGCTGGAAGCATTGTTTGCCGCGTCGGACGATTTTGCGCCTATGCTCGACAGTGCCGAACTCCTAAAGGTAGATGACATAGCTCAAGAGGTGAAAGTAAAGGTAACCAAAGAGGGATTAGAAGCGGCAGCGGTGAGTTATATGGTGGCAGTAGGAGGCGCGGCTTTTTATGAAGAACCTGAACGGCACGAAATGATTATTTTTGAGGCAGATCACCCGTTTTTGTACCGCATAGTAGACACAGTTACGCAAAAAACGCTTTTTCAAGGAATATTTACCACACCTGTACATTCTAAAGATGTTTTTTTAGAACACTTCAACCAGCGCACCTATAAAGTATACGACAAAAACCTGGCTGACCTCAGTGGCCAGGAGCGTTTTGTATTTGCCACGTTGCTGTTAGAACTCACCTTTGCCCAACACCCACTCAAGTACGATCAGGTACAGGTGTTTATTGAGCAAATATGGGCAGAACTTGCTACCGAGAGGGAGTTTGACAACCAGTTACTGGTACAAGACTTTAGAGAATACATAGAAATGTTACTCAATATTTTTGAAGAAGACGAGCTACCTGCCGAAGGTAAGTTTGCAGCAGTGGCAGAAGAGGTTTCACGAATTTTTGAAGATATATTGAGCCGCTTTGTGCACCTGTTCGAATTTAAAGCTAAAATCTATGAATGCAACAAAGGCAATACCCTTCACTTTATCCAATCTATGCTCAAAACCAACACCCAACTGCCCAACTATGCTCATACTGTAGGGCTGATTCGTGCCCGGCAAAAAGGACACTCGGTACAACGCATTGGTATTGATGCATTACATTTTGATGAGGTGCCTACCAAAATTGTGTATACCGAAGAAGAAAAACGGGAACAAGCTGAAGCTAAAGCCGAAATAGAACTTGCCCAAAAAATCAATCGGGTAGACAAGGCTTTTAAGGTGGGTTTTGTAACCTACGCCTTGACACGCTTGCGGACTAAATTGGGCGAAAGCTCCACAGTGATGGATAAAATAATGGTACAAATGGAGTTATATATACAAGCACCCAATCCAGCATTAAAAGATACAATCGTAGAAATAATGGCTTGGGCAACACAAACAGAAAGTTATCATGTGCTGACGGGCTTTGATACTAAAGACCGATTGCAACTGAAGCTTTTGAGAAAAAAGCACCCTGAGCTCATGACCATGCTCTCTATGGTAGGGGCTGAGTTTTCGGAGCGAGGTTTTTGGGAGGTGTACGATGCCACACAAACCAACGAATTGCTCATTCAAGTAAATAGCTTGCTGGCACAACATCAGCTTGCCTTGCCTCCACTTGCCAATTTGGTAGAAGCAGTGGCAGAAATGCCCAAAGGTACTGTATTTGATCAAGTGTTTTTTGAGGAGATAGAAGATTTTATAACATCTGCGAAAAACGATTTATCTCAGTTTTCGGAGGGGTAAAAGGGCTTTATAAACTCACATCGGTGTTTGCTTTACGCAAATTGACTGTTCATAAATTAGAAGGTAATTACTTGTAGAATTTTTAATAAATTTAACGATGAAAAAAGCATTACTCTGCGCTTGGTTGCTGGGCTGTTGTATGGCATTGGCACAAGCCCAACAATCGCCCAACCCCACCCTCATTATAGGTGTGTGGGAGTCTGCCACTGCTGCCCCCAGGGCAGTATTCACAAACGGGCAAGTGACTTATACCGAAGCCGAACCTATCAACTATCAGGTCAAAGGCAACAAAATTATTTACAAAGGAATGGGGCAAACTTATACCAGTCAGATAGTGACGCTTACCTTTGACAGGTTGGTAGAAAAAACCAGTAGTGGCAACGTAATAAAGTGGACGCGGGTGGTGGAAATTCCCAGCAATGATGCAGCATTGCTCCAGGGCGATTGGGTGTACCGCCCTGCCGACCAAGGGATGCCGTCTTACCTGAGCTTTAGGGGTAAACAAGTAGATATGGGAATGATGGGTAACTATAGTTACCACATCAAAAACAAGCGGATGTACTTCAAGAACATCAAAGGAGGGGCAGATTTTAGCCAAAAAATTGTATACATCAACAAAAAAAGCATGGGGCTATCTTCCGCCGAAGGAAGCGAGATACAAGTATATGTAAAAAAATAAGCCCTACTGCCAGACATTGTTCATAAGATAATGAGCACTCTCACCATTGAGGGTGCTTTTTTTGTTTATACAGTTTCTTTTCTTAGCCACAAAACACTATTAACCAACACATTACATCTCAATCACCACACCCTATAAACAAGCCGTATTGCTTGCTTGTCACTAACTAAACACTGCACTTCCCCCTTATTTTCACCTTATAAACTCAAAACTTCATTTGATAAACTCAAACCAACGGTTCATAAATTTAGGTACAAACCCCTCAATAAATCCATTTAGGTTTGCATTACACAACTACATACTATTGAGGATAAAATAATAAACACTACTTGATTGTAATGAAGCAAATAAGTGCAACATAAAGCTGTGCTTTTGCCCATATTATCAAATGTCCCCTGGGCACTTGGTGGTTGACAAGCCCGCATCAACTTAAAATAAGAGCTTGTTTAAATTTTCGTTTACAGGAGATTTTATGATGAATTTTTGGATTAGATGCGTCAAATTTTGAAGGAATAGCAGCGCTATTGCCGATAAATTTGACAATATATAATCAGAAAAGTCACGTAAAAGACCTAATCAATGAATTTTAAATAAGCTCTAAGAAAGGGCATATTACTAACACAAAACAAGTAATGAAAAAGTTAATTATTTTGTATTGCCTCTTGCTTATGTATGGCAGTGTAGCCTATGCACAAGAGTGCTACCCCAACCAAGCGGGGAAGTATCAATATTACCTGAATATGCAGGGAGATGTAGCCAAAACCTTTAATAAGGCTACACTGATACACCTGTTGAGCCAGTCGAAAGCTGTCAGCAAAACCAGCCTGGAAACTCTTGAAGCAGCCATTGAAACAGCTGCTAAGTCGTTTCCCACTGCCAAAACTGCTTTGCTGCAAAAGTCGGTCACGATGATTTCAGCTAAAGACAACCTTACCGAAGCATTGGCACAGTTCAAAGATGTATTTTCATTTGTAGAAAAGCTTTGCTTTCCGAAAGATATGTTGCTGTACGAACCCAACGACTTTGCCATTGGTGGCAACCACCCCAAAACCCACCTGGAGCTGATCAAAGCCCCTGGTGCCTGGGATATTAGCAAGGGAGACTCGCGCATAGCCATTGGTATTACAGACACCTACATGGACCCCAATCACGATGAGTTTAAAAACAAACTTACCCTGTTGCAAAACAGTAGTTTTGTAGACCATCATGGGGTGGCAGTGGCAGGTTGTGCTGCAGCAGACACCGACAACGGCATAGGCATCGCTGCGGCAGGATTTCATTCGTCTATTGTGTTTTCATCGCAAGCTTTCAGCGACAATGTAGTGTTGCAGATGGCTCAAATGCAAGGGGTAAGGGTGATTAACTGTAGTTGGATCAACAACTGCTCGCATAGTGTAACCCAACAGGCGGTATACGACGAAATAAGAAATGTGCACAATGTATTGGTAGTGGCAGGAGCAGGTAACAAGCCTACGCACTGCGGCGACAATGCTTATGTATACCCGGCTGCTTATAACAGTGTGGTTTCGGTTACCTCGGTGGGGCACACCAACAATGTGGGGCATGTAAACCCAACCAACGGCAATAAAATGAACTGGAAAGATTGCCACGAACAAACCATAGGCAGTGTAGCGAGTACGCACCACCACAACAACAAGGTAAACATTGCAGCGCCTGGCTATCAGGTATTTACCACTTATGCCAATAACGGCTATGGCTACGGTTGGGGTACTTCGTTTGCTTCGCCTATAGTAGCCGGAGTTTGTGCCTTGGTAGCCGCAGTAAACCCTTGCCTTACTGCCACCGAAATACAAAACATTGTGTTGTCTACCGCTGACCCAAGTTTGTACCTCATTCCCGAAAACGCCAATTATACGGGCTTGCTCGGTACGGGTAGGGTTGACGCCGAAGCAGCAGTAAAACGTGCCTTTGACCTGGGTACGGTGTATGTGCAAAACCAAACCTACAATGGCACTACCAACACCGAAACGGCGCAAACGATGCTCAAGGCGGGGTACAATGTAGACAACAGCCAACCCTTTGGCAATGTCATTATCAAATCGGGCAGCAATGTTACTTTTAGAGCTACCCACAAAATCGTTTTTGGCGAAAACTTTAAAATAGAAAACAACGCCGTTTTCAAAGCCAAAATTTATCAATCAACCTGTTTCTAAATCTACACACACAAAACATCTTAAGAGTTAAACCATTATGAAAAATATAAAATCATTGATTGCAGCGTTGTTGCTGCTTACCGGAGCTACGGCTGTACAAGCCCAACTACAAGTAAGAAACGACGAGTTTATCCAGATTGGCTATGAAGACTACCGCACTCTGTCGTTTGGCATAGAGTCTAACACGCCCAACAATGGCAAGTATGCTATAGAGTACTGGCAAGGGGGACTCAATTTTTGGAAACCCTGGCCTACACCTTACACTGCCAACTATGTGTTGTTTTTGCGAGATGATAATCACATTGGCATGGGTACTTCGGGTAGCAATGCCTACCGTTTAGATGTGGCAGGAACTGCCCGCAGCACGGGTTGGTATACTACCTCAGACAAACGCCTGAAGTCTAACATTAACCCTATTGAAGGAAGCCTCACCAAGTTGTTGCAGCTCAAGGGGGTGTCGTACCAATATACGTTTGAGTTGAACAAATATGGCGACCTTTCGGGAGAGAAAATTACTGAGATCAAGCAAAAAACAATTGACGCTGACAAGCCTTATACATCGAAAGCCAAACAACGCCTGGGGTTTATTGCCCAAGACCTGCAACAAGTACTGCCAGAAGCGGTGGCAAAAGATGAAAAGGGTTTTTTGAGTGTAAATTATAGCGAGGTGGTTCCTTTGTTGGTAGAGGCAATGAAAGAACAACAAGCCAAAATTGATGCCTTGGAAAATGCCTTGAACGACCTCAAATCGGGTGCAAGCAAAAGAAGTACTGAACGCAACACCACCACGTCTTCATCTATGCTTTATAATAATTTCCCTAACCCTTTGGGCGAAAAAACAACCATTCAGTATTTTCTTGATAAAAACAATGCGGGCGTACCTAACCACATTTATATTTATAACCAACAAGGGGCAAAGGTAAAAGAAATTGCTTTGGTAAATGCCACTGGCAAAGGACAGGTAGAGGTAAACACGGCAGGACTAAAAGCGGGGGTATATATCTATACGTTGGTATCGAACGGTAAAAAGGTGGCTTCTAAACGTATGATTGTAAGTAAGTAACTCAAGTTACGCAGTTTTCTGAAGGTCACCTGCTTCTATTGTTGAATGGCTATATTGTTGCGCAATGCGTAGCCCAACCATTGAGCAATAAAGCCATATAACCATCAAAATAAGTAGGTCTGCGTAACTTCAGTAACTGGATGGTTATATTGCTCTATTGTTTCGCAATGCATCGCAGCATAGTGTAGCCATTCAAAAGATTAATTTTAATATCAATGAGAACACCTTTGCCTTGGGCGGAGGTGTTTTTTTATGCATTTCTGCGAAAACCTTGTAAATTGAACTTTGTAATTACCTTAGTAATGTTGCCGAAATAATGTCAGCACATTTAAGTAAATATTTTTTCGCTAGACAAGGCGAAAAATCGGCTAATAGCAGCGCTATTCGGCTATTTTTCAACGATGTATAGCGACTAAAATATACAGTTAAAATGGGGAAGTTATTTTGACTGCATTACTTAGTGATCTTTCATAAATAATTTGAGCCATTAAAGTGTATCTATTGCCCTCATTCTTCTCAAAAAAAAGCCTCATAGCTTTGGCTATGCACCGTTTTTTTTGAATCGTCTGAGAACAATATATTTTCTTAAATTGGCACATCTTATTTTTTCCAGATCACTTATGACTTTTGCTCCCAATAAAAATATGATACACGTAATAGATTTACATTTTCTTAAAAACAACGAAACCATTGCCGCTTTTTTGGTAGAAACCAGCGTTGGACCCGTATTGATTGAAACGGGACCTTACTCTACCTTCTCACATTTGCAAAAAGGCGTAGAAGAAGCCGGCTTTAAATTAGATGATATACGCCATGTACTGCTTTCGCACATTCACTTTGACCACGCGGGGGCAGCTTGGGCACTGGCCGAAAAGGGCGCTCAAATATATGTACACCCCTTTGGTGCCAAACACATTGCCGAACCGGGCAAACTAACCGAGTCGGCACGCAAAATATACCAAGACCAAATGGATGTGCTCTGGGGCGACATTCGCCCTATAGACAAGGCATTGATTCACGAAACAGCTGACCAGGAAGAGCTTACGGTGGGCGATTGTACATTTAAAGCCTGGCATACTCCGGGGCATGCCAGCCACCACATTGCCTGGCAGCTCGGCGATGCAGTGTTTACGGGCGATGTGGCAGGGGTGCGCATTGGGCGTGGTCCGGTAGTGGCGCCTTGTCCTCCACCCGACATCAATATTGAACAATGGGAGACTTCTATCAATACATTGCGGGCGCTCAAACCTGCCAAAATGTATTTGACTCATTATGGTTGTGTCACTGACTATGCTCCCCACCTCGACCAACTGGAAAAGGGTTTGCACGAATACGCGGCTTATGTAAAAGAACTGATGCATGAGGGAATTGAATTGCCCAAAATGATTCAGAAATTTGAGGCTTTTGCCGCCAAGCCTTTGGTAGAGCTAGGCTTTAGCAAAGAAGAGGTAGCACAATACAACGCGGCTAATCCTGCTTTTATGAGTGTAACCGGGCTCATGCGTTATTGGAAGAAAAAGGCAGTGACGCAGTAGGTTGAACACCTGATGGTTTTGTTTTAACAACCAACCCCATCAGGTGTAAACTATCCTCACTGGTTTAAGTATTAAGACTTAACACCTGCCAATAGTGGCAAGTTTGTAGTTCGATATTACACGAAAGTCAAAAACTACTATTGTCTATCTAGCCAAACAAATCTTTTCTATAGTAGCAAAGTTAGGTATCCATACTAGAGGTGGGTCTTCTTCTTTAAGAGGATCATACACACTGGTTACTTCTTCAATACGCCCTGTTACTACCACTTTTTGACCTTCAAAACGTTTTACTTCTGTTGGAGAGCGTAATGCAGCCTTTTCGTAAGGGGGCAAAAGCATTACCTCAAGTGTATCGTTTACTACTATTTTGTAAAGCCCTATGTGTTTGCCAGGTGCTTTTTGAGCAATTACATTTTTGGTATAAACTCCCATCAATGTAGCTGTTTGACCAAACTTGAGCTTACTTAGACTAGTCAGTTTGTAACTTTTAGGCGACCTGTTGCAACCCATTAGACTTAAGGCAATGATTACACAACATATTAACATTTTAGGGGTCATTTCTTTTGAATGGTAAGGGTTGTAGGGGTTTTACCATGTTGTTGAGATTCCTTGTGTTGTTCATGAAAGGTTTGCCCCTCCTTTTGGGTTCCATACATTGAGAAACTCCATTTTTTATTTTGCTCGTTTCTTCGGCTTACAGAGTAATTTTCTAATGTTACATTATCTGCACCATCGTCGCTCTTCATAACAACTCCTGCCCAGTGATAAATCCAGTATCTTCTATTCGAATCTTTTTCACCACCAGACGCCATCGTATAACCTTGCCCTATCTCAGGATTGGCATATTTATTTATCTGTAGCTGTTTGTCTATTGTTTCGCGTTTTGCTTTGGGTTGTTTATTGTAAAAATAAAGCATAGCGTCGCCATACTGCAATCTTTTTACTAGGTATTTTATACGCAGGCCTTGCCTTTCGCAGGTCAAAAAATTGTTTAATAAAATAATATACCAGTCAGCAAACAAGCTAATAAAATACAATGATTTGGGTATCTATAAGCCGTTACTTCCCCGAATCAGGTTCGGTTCACAACTCCGAGCTTGCTCTCGGAGGATCGTGGATTTTCTCCAGGTAAAAAAGTAACCAAAACCGAAGCCCAAGCTCTGCCTTTTCGGCTTCGTTTCACAGATTCCCCGAATACAAGTTCGGAATTTTTCAACTTAACGGCAACAAACTAAGGCTGAATCCAGCTGACGCAACCCTAGTCCTAAACTGTATTTTTTTGCTTAAAAACAAAAATACGTACTGCGAAAGGTCAGTAACTAACATAAGTCCTATCAATGCCAAAATTGAAGTAAAAGCAGCCAGAATACCCAAGATACTACGCGACATAAAAAAAGGAATTCTTTTGCGAGGCTTACGTTTGCTCAAAGTATTCGCTTGGTGCATTTCATTCTCTATTTCCCAATCAGTCAATTCCTCTTCAGTATCATCTTTAAACCTATACCTTGGGCAAAGACTTTACGTGGAGGTAACCGAGGGGTTTTTGGTGTATACGCGTTCACGCAATAAAGTAGTACCCGTAGAGATAAGCCCACAAGCCAAACAGCTGGTAAAAGCGGCGGTACAAGAAATGGTGGTGGTAACCAATGAAAATATTTTCCCAAAAGCTACCAAATCTAAAAAAAGATGTGCAACTTGTACCCATCGAAACGTGTGCCCTCAATAAGAAGAAAATCTTTGCCGGAGGGCAATTTATTTGAGGTTGTCTCAAATCCCCCTTTAACAAGCTGACTATAAGCAGGTTGCCTATTCGGAAAACTTGCCAAAATGGGCTTAAAAAGCACTTTGACGTATTGATTTTTTTGATTTTAACCTCTAGTGATTTCACTATAACTCACTGGTAATTAGTTGATAACAAAGAAAGACGACTTTAAGAGCTACTTCCACTAAAACAAGGATTGAAACCAAGGGCTTCAACGTCGACTAATGCATCATGCGCCCCCTTTAAGAGCTACTTCCACTAAAACAAGGATTGAAACACTACGCGTTCTAATTTTTCAACGTCTCTTTTTCTCTTTAAGAGCTACTTCCACTAAAACAAGGATTGAAACGAAACAGTTGGCGCGCAGCTTCCTCAAAATCTGCGCTTTAAGAGCTACTTCCACTAAAACAAGGATTGAAACCGGCTATACAAAACGGGTCGGCATACTTTGAGACGTCTTTAAGAGCTACTTCCACTAAAACAAGGATTGAAACCCGGGGGTTCCCCGGCTCTTTGGCTCCAACCATCGGCTTTAAGAGCTACTTCCACTAAAACAAGGATTGAAACCCGTAACATCACCAATCGTTAAGTTTTTGAGTACTAACTTTAAGAGCTACTTCCACTAAAACAAGGATTGAAACACGCAACAATATTACCTTTCTCCGTACATTACGCGTCCTCCTTTAAGAGCTACTTCCACTAAAACAAGGATTGAAACAGACAAATGCGTATATCAATAGCCTACAAAGGTTATCACCTTTAAGAGCTACTTCCACTAAAACAAGGATTGAAACCTCTACGTACAGTCAAAGCACAAGGTCAAACTAATACTTTAAGAGCTACTTCCACTAAAACAAGGATTGAAACAAGTATGAACATTTGGTTCATCACATTAAGAATGACCTTTAAGAGCTACTTCCACTAAAACAAGGATTGAAACTCTGAAGCAATAGTTGCATCAGGCACCTATCGAGCCTTTAAGAGCTACTTCCACTAAAACAAGGATTGAAACTGAATAACTCTGTTTGTTTCATACAAATTACGGGTCTTTAAGAGCTACTTCCACTAAAACAAGGATTGAAACTTGCTCTGTTTAGCATAACATCTAGCAGATTGTCTTTAAGAGCTACTTCCACTAAAACAAGGATTGAAACGGGTATGACGAATTTCAACGCGTGGCAAGCATAACACTTTAAGAGCTACTTCCACTAAAACAAGGATTGAAACGCTGCTACAGATGTTTATAATGAGCTTGACATGTCTACTTTAAGAGCTACTTCCACTAAAACAAGGATTGAAACCCCTTCAAATTGCTGTCCTACCGAACCGATCCGAAAACTTTAAGAGCTACTTCCACTAAAACAAGGATTGAAACAATACCTCTTTAAGTGCTTACAAAAAATGCATAGACTTTAAGAGCTACTTCCACTAAAACAAGGATTGAAACTTGAACCAAGCAGGCCTGGTCAAGTTCGATGAAAAAACTTTAAGAGCTACTTCCACTAAAACAAGGATTGAAACAGCTATAAAATAATGACCCTAGTTGCACGTAGAATCACTTTAAGAGCTACTTCCACTAAAACAAGGATTGAAACGGCGGGGGCGCGCTTGAAGACCTCGGAGGGCTTGAGCTTTAAGAGCTACTTCCACTAAAACAAGGATTGAAACTTGGTAGGCTCAATGTAAAGGTGCAGTTTATCAGGGCTTTAAGAGCTACTTCCACTAAAACAAGGATTGAAACAAATTATAGTTTGCATGTATCTGTGTCTTATAGTTCTTTAAGAGCTACTTCCACTAAAACAAGGATTGAAACTAGAAAAACAGTATAATAAATTTCAAAAATAAATCTTCTTTAAGAGCTACTTCCACTAAAACAAGGATTGAAACTTTTGTTCCAGTGTTTTCGAGTAAAATAAAGATACGAACTTTAAGAGCTACTTCCACTAAAACAAGGATTGAAACCTTCTGGTGGTAAAGTAGTTTTAGTGTTCTCCATCACCTTTAAGAGCTACTTCCACTAAAACAAGGATTGAAACCCCTGTAGTCCAGTACGTTATCATCTGAGTTCTGAACTTTAAGAGCTACTTCCACTAAAACAAGGATTGAAACTTGATTCTGCACAGGTTTATTATGGCAAAGCGATGAACTTTAAGAGCTACTTCCACTAAAACAAGGATTGAAACTTGATTCTGCACAGGTTTATTATGGCAAAGCGATGAACTTTAAGAGCTACTTCCACTAAAACAAGGATTGAAACATTCCGATACCGTGGATCGATACCCCGATATAGTGCTTTAAGAGCTACTTCCACTAAAACAAGGATTGAAACTATTTCAGTTTATTTTCATAAACTCTAGCAAAGCTACTTTAAGAGCTACTTCCACTAAAACAAGGATTGAAACTTATTGAGTTTTTGGATGAACTTTTTTTTGCCTGTACTTTAAGAGCTACTTCCACTAAAACAAGGATTGAAACTCAATAAATTCATGGTAAAGCTCCACGTGGGAGGCTACTCTTACCACTTGCTGAGCACAAGTTTTTTGGTGAGCGCCCACCCACAAAGCACAAAACAAAAGGACGAGTTTCTTCATTATTTCAATTGTTAGGTTGGTAAGTAACTCCTTTAATTCTAATGGCTTCTTTAATGGCGTTTACATTATGCCTGTAAAAAAGCTTTGTCATCCAAGGTTATTATTCTATTCCTGTCTGTTCATTGTGCACTATTACCCAATGGTTGCCTTGCTTCATTAACCAACTTCTCATAAAGGAACCTTCCAGATAATAATCTACTACTGCACCATTTAGCCTAGTATTAAGTTGTATCTGATCAATCTTAGGTTGTGCAGTAATATCAGTTACCAAGCTAAGCGGCATATTTAACAGCTTACCCAGAAAGTCTCTTTTTTTGTAAGAAACCTCATCAGCCAAAAACTTATCAAATACTTTTTGGTATATTTCGTGAAAATATAAAGTAATCACACCTTTATATTTTATAGGTGGGCTAAAGTGTCTAAGGGTGTCCCAAGGCATATTTTTGGCAAAATCTATTGCATAGGGCAGTTGTCCTTGAATGACCAGGTATTTGACACCAGTAAAATCTGTCTTTTCTTTGCGTTGTTTCCAGCCAAAAGGTGAAAAATCGAAGGGTGAAAACATATCCATGAATAGTTGAGTAAGGGCAGGTGCAACCGTATCTGAAGCTGGGTAATGGTTGTGTTGCTTTGCCGAATAAATTGCCCAACTTTGCAAAAAAGCTTCTAATTGTTTTGTAGAATTAGCTTCATAGGCTGTCTGAAGTTGCCTATATAATGAATCTACCATTTTGTGTTGGTTTATGGTATCTACCGTAGCCCTAGGGCGTAATGTAGTACTATGTGGCATAACTTGGCGTAAATGAGCTTTACTTCTACTGGTATTGCCTTCTGGCAGTGTTTGACAAGCTTCCAGCAGCAAAAAGAACAGCAGTATATAATATTTAAGATTTGTCATGTTATTTTTCTCTTACTATCCGAAACCCTACTCTATTACTCCCATCAAGAGGCAAAGCACTCAATCTATTCACTACTTTACAATATTTAGCAGCACTTGCCCAACTTCCACCACGTATGCATTTAAACCCAGTAGGAGCATAGTTAATAGGGTTATTTCTTTTGCTATGGATATAAAAAACTTTGTCGTACCAGTCAAAACACCACTCTTGTACATTACCAGTCATATCGTGCAAACCAAGCCCATTGGCTTGTTTGGCTCCTACTTCATTCACCTTCCGGGTATTCTCACGGTACCAAGCTATTTCGTCTAAATAATTGCTTCCGGCATAGGTATGGCTTTTACCTCTATCTCTGGCAGCATATTCCCACTCCGCCTCAGTGGGCAATCGGTAGTATTGCCCGGTTTTAGCAGACAACCAACGGCAATAATTATCTGCTCCATACCAGGTAACACCTACTACGGGGTGGTTTTTATACTTTTGTTCTACATAAAGCTTGCCCTTGGTAGTATCTGGTATACACTTGCTTAGGGGGATGTCTATCCAATATTCAAACTCGTCTATTCGAGCTAGTTTGTCGTTCAAAAACAACACATATTCAGCATTGGTTACTTCAAATTTGCCCATATAAAAACCTTGTAAGACAACCTCATGTACAGGGCGTGCACCTATACGTTTAATATTCGAATTAGTATCTGGTGTGGCTTGCCCCATTTCAAAACTGCCGCCTTTTACAAACACCATTTGTGGCAGTATAACCTTTGTCTTATTTTGGCAAGAGGTGGCCAACAAAATTAAGAGCATAAAAAATAATTTGTCGTATAACATTCGTTTAACTTTAATTTGAAGTAGAACAAAAAAATACTTAGTCATATTCTGCTAAATTTTGTATACTACGTACTATCACCCAATCATTGCCTTGTTTCATAAGCCAACTTTTAATTATAAGGTTTCCCAAATAATAGTCTACTACCGCCCCTGTGAGTTCATGATTTAATTGTATGCGCTCGATTGAAGCCTGAGAGCCAATACTGTTAATTGCCCAAGGGGGTAGAGTTAATATTTTACCTAAAAAACTTTTTTTGCTATAATCAATATCCTTTGCCAAAAAACGGCTAAAAGCTTGCGTATACACCTCATCACAATATAACATAGTGAGGTTTGGATACTTTATGGGTAAGCTAAAATTTCTCAGTGTATCTCGGTGAGCATTTTTGGCAAAGCCAATGCTATAGGGTACGCTCCCTTGCATAAGCAAGTATTTAGCGTCAGTAAACAATACTTTGTGTTGGTATGACTTCCAATCTACCGAGGTAAAATCATTAGACGACAACATAGCCATAAATACTTGAATAAGGGCTTGAGCTATGGTGTCTGATGTAGGGTAACTTTGGGCTTGTTTTGCCGAATAAGCTGCCCAATCTTGAACAAAAGTGTTTAGTCGGATAGTAGATTTTGTTTCATAAGCTCTCTGAAGTCGTTGGTACAACGAATCTACCATTTGGCGTTGTTGGGCAGTATCTATTGCAGCCTTGGGGTGTAGCTTATGATGTTGGTGTAAATTATCTTGATTAGTGTTATTTTCTGGTGATGATGTACAAGCCCCTACAAGGAAAAAAAGCCAAAGTATGTAATATTTTACATTGGTCATCTTGATTTATTTTTTGTACCGTTTTGCATGACTTTAATCTTTTCTTATCCCATCACTCATGAAGGAAGGATCGCCTCGAAAATAAAAACGGTCAGATAGCCCCATATACCACAAGCCTAT
The DNA here is from genome assembly GCF_000169175.1 of Microscilla marina ATCC 23134. Classification (NCBI taxonomy): domain Bacteria; kingdom Pseudomonadati; phylum Bacteroidota; class Cytophagia; order Cytophagales; family Microscillaceae; genus Microscilla; species Microscilla marina. The sequence continues at coordinate 191,176 of NZ_AAWS01000010.1, read as the reverse complement.
ACTTAGTAACAATGTGATAGCAAAAAAGCTCCAAATAGATAGCCTAATATAGGGTAGGTCACCTATCACTAACATAAGTCCTATCAATGCCAAAATTGAAGTAAAAACAGCCAGAATACCCAAGACACTACGCGACATAAAAAAAGTAATTCTTTTGCGAGGCTTACGTTTGCTCAAAGTATTCGCTTGGTGCATTTCATTCTCTATTTCCCAATCAGTCAATTCCTCTTCAGTATCATCTTTAAACCTATACCTTGGGCTAAGCCCCACCATAAACATGAAACCTCCTAACAAAGTCGCCAACAATGACCCAATTAAAATATAATAGTTAATGGTAGAAGGCGTTTGTTTTAAGGTTTGCTCTAACAACATCACCCCTTCGCCCAAAAAGAAAGGCAAACCTATGATTAAAAATACAACACCCCCTGTGCTTGCGCACACATTGCGAGATATAAAAGGTATGTTTACTCTGTCTTTTGATCTATTATCCATTGGTATTTTTTAGTTTTCTAAAATAAGTTTTTACTCTCTTTTTTTTTATCAAAAGCTATTTAACTTACCACAAGTTGTTTTGGTAGTGTAACAGTTTAACTCAAAGTATATGTATCACCATAAAGCCAGTAATGCCAAAATATTTTATGACCATTTGGGCATCCATATTTCTTTTTTAGGAAGTAAGCTTATAATTGCCTGGAATGAAATTGAATTTTGTTCTATTACCCCTGCCTTAGAAAAAGTCAATGGAGAGTGGTGTACTTATAACAAGAAACCTATAGCACAACTTCAGCTTATAGAACTAAAGTTTGTGATCAAAAATCGCCCATCAGTTCTAAATAGAGCCAGTTTTATAATGAAACTACTGCTTTGGTTTGGCTTACGCTTAAAACCACTACTTGCGGCTGATGATACACCTACACATCACACAGGAGTATTTACCCTTGAAATACACCTCAAAAAACAAAAAAATATAGGGAATGAATTTATAAGTATAGTGGAGAACTATGTAAAACTTGATATTTTATATAGTTTGTAAATAAGCAAGGCTAAACGTATTACTTGATATGTTCAGTCTTGTTTGTTGTACTAGTCAAATAAACCATCTAACCACTTGCCTACTTCACGCCCTATAGCTTTGCCTATAGTGGCTGTAACAATTCCTAAAGCCATACCTCCTATAGCAGCTCCTGCTATAATAGCCATTGCAGGCAACGAACCAGCTACAGCCAACCCTGCGGCTACTATCCCATGCCCAGGCTCATACCAGCGGCTCCGCCTAGCATAGCCATCAACTCTCCTGTAACTGTTTCTAAAGTTGGTTCATCATAAATATTGTAAGCTGCTATACCAAAACCTGTAACTAATCCTCTGTCCATAGAGGGCGCTTATGAAATACTTCGTCATCGCTTCCTTCAAGAAATTTAATCACCTTATACTTACCCGCTTTAGCCAAAGCAAATGCTTGCCTCAGGCTTGCATAGGTAAAATCGGAGAGCCGGGTTTGGGGGGGGCGAGGCTGTAGCAATATATGTTGAGAAGTCAAACCAGTGGAGGGCACCTCATATAAATATTCAAGCAGGTTTAGTTTGGCTGGCACCTCGTTAGGGAGATTATTCACCAACATAAAGAGCGGCATACCTACTTCGTCAAGCAAATATACATTGCTCAGATGCTTGCCCATGTATTTGTATTTCCAAGCATATTTTGCAAAAGCAAGCGTCATTTGTTGTTGCAAATCTACCATGATCATTACATTGCCTTGGTGGTTGTTAGGAGGCATATAAAGCGGAGCAAAGAAGGCAAAGTTATGGTCTAAATAATGTAATATCCCCTCACGCCCTCCATTAGGTTCGGGCCACCCTACCTTTATCTGTCCATTTGGTTTTACTTGCAAGTAGTAGTCACCCGTTTTTTGCGAAGGGGTGTGGGCATTAAACAAAGCCTGCCAACTATTGGCTCTTTTGGTTGAGTTTTCCTTCAAACGCTTATAAAACTTCTGGTCGTTGAAGGTGTACTGGTCATAAACCAATGCTTTGTTCAACAAAGAGTCGAGCAAATGCTTCGCAACTTGCTCATATTGGGTAGGGGGTTGGGTGCCATAGCTTACCGTATAGCGCGGGCTGCTTGAGCCACAACCCCACAACAAAGCCAACCAACCCCAGATGCTTACATAATATTTAATCGAGCCCATAGTAGTTGTTTTTTGATCCTATGTTAACTTTGTTTTTTATTTCCTTAGGGGCAATCCCTTCAGACGGTCCCGCCCCAAGCCTATTCAGGAGGCTGGTTTCGGTGTCTAATTCTATATTGTAATGTATGCCATAATACTACCTAATAGTCAATAGTTTGTGCCAGTTTTTGGGTATTTCTTCCAGTTGTTTGGTTTCCCTGTTCAATACCAACAACTCTTTGGTCTGATACTTTGCAAACATTGGGTCAGTCGATCTATTCACCAGCACTACCAGGTATTTTCCATGAAACTCTACCGAAGTCAATGTTGAGCTAAACTTACCAAACATTGTTTTAAACTCATTATAGCCAATACTATTCTGAAAGTGTTTGAAATAAACCTTGCTCAACGCACTATCAGGTAAAAACTTTGGAAAACTTGATAAATTGAATATTTCACTTACCCCTTTCTTGTGTAATAAATGTATCTCTCCTGCAGCATTGTTTACTATAAAGGTACCCCATCTGTTTTGTATTAATTGTTTACCCGAAAACGCCCATTTATTAAGGTATGTGAGTCTTTTAAGCAAGTAGTTTTTATAAAATACCTGATAACTCGTATCCGACTCTTTACGAATTGTATAGTCACCTGCCAAGGCTACAATATTTGCAGAAACTGTTGCTGTTTTTTTATTTGTTTTTGAAAAAAAAACGACTGAGCGACTAGGAGCGTCTTTGTTCCGGTAAGGATTTTTGGCATAAATTACCTGAGCTACTTTTGTACCCAAATAAACATAATCATTTTTGTTGTAAACACGAATTCTCCCCCCTTGCTTATAGGGAGTTGTTTGTAAGAATGGGTCAGTAGCCCAGTGCCCCTCTATCATACAGTAACCTTTCATCCATACCACCGGAAACCTATGATCTACTGCTTGAAAGGTATGTAACAATTTGTGGTTTTTATTCTTTAAACAAGCCACCAACCGTTGCCTATAAAGCTTTTTGCCTGCCCTCGCTTTACTTTCAATATAATACGCCCGGTCTGGAGAGTATCTTCTCTGAGTATCTATTTGAATGGTTTTAGGCAAATTTCCCTGAGCATCTACAAAAGCTTTTACGTGGTAAAGCTCCACGTGGGAGGCTACTCTTACCACTTGCTGAGCACAAGTTTTTTGGTGAGCGCCCACCCACAAAGCACAAAACAAAAGGACGAGTTTCTTCATTATTTCAATTGTTAGGTTGGTAAGTAACTCCTTTAATTCTAATGGCTTCTTTAATGGTGTTTACATACGCTTGTAAAAAAGCTTTGTCATCGTCAGTAAGCACATAATCAGCTGTCGAAAACTTACGCAAGGCAAAGGATGTTTGCGTACTTTGACTTTCCATTGGCAAATTAGTATAAGGTCCAGGAGCTCCGTTACTATATCTACTGTTTTTTACTTCGTCCAGCGTGTTTGTAGAGGCTCTCGTGGGCAACTCCAGCAATCGTGAGCGCTCATAACCAGCCAATTCGTCAACTAAATCATGTAAAGATGCGGCTCCCCCTCTATCACCTTGAACAAAACTTAATTCTCCAATTTCAAACTGGTATGCATGCTTTAGTTCGTGGGCAAAAATAGCCAATGCCTCATTCCCACTCAAATTACTCCCTAACTTGATATCCACAGCACCTGTCTGAAAGTTAAACGTAGCTGCCCCCGAATTACCCTCATTTCCTGCATCGTTTCCTGTAGTTATATTATAAGTTTGAGTAGAGTTTTCCAGTACTTTGATTTCATCCAAGACCTTACTTAAACCAACATTTTGTGTTTCATTTCTTGTAATTCTTGCACGTGCTCTTCTGGCAGCTCTAGTTTCGTCTCTTCCTCTTGCTTCCAAATTGGCTATTGTTCTTTGGTCTCTCTCTATTCTTTCATTATTTCTTCTAATTAGCTGATCTATACGTGCTTTTAAGCTATCTATATATGCTGTATCGCTTTTGATAGTACTTTCTTCTGACTGCTCTTCTAAATAAGTATTTTCATTTTTTGTGCTGTTTGGAGTCGTAGACTCTTCCACCTCTTGCCGTTGCCTCCCACTTCTGCTTATGGGTAGGTGTTTTACCTTATGGGGCGCATATTTACTTCGGTGGTTTTGCACCGTTTTTTTATTGGTAGCTTTTGGTTTTTTCTGTACAGGTTGCTGTGCCTGCGTTTGATCCTGGGCTTGGTTGCCCTCTGTTTGTATTTTTTTGTGCATTTACTTGCTGTTTGTGATATATCGAATATAAAGTTACTGTTTTTTTAAAAAATTACGAATGAGGGAATTACGAGTGAATCAATTACGAGTTTGAGAATTACGAATTAGCTAAAGCAGAGCTTGACCTAAAGGTCTGCGGTTACGAATTGGGCGAAGCCATTTATACTTTAGTCCGGAGTTGGTAGTCGGTAGACCATAGTTTTTAGCCTAACTTTGCAAATATTAGGAATTACGAATTGGGCAAAGCCATTCATACTTTAGTCCGGAGTTGGTAGTCGGTAGACCATAGTTTTTAGCCTCGCTTGGCGCCCATTCGTAATTCGTAATTAAACTATTCGTAATTGGCTCACTCGTAATTAAAACGACTATTAATCAGTTCTTGAATGGCTATTTGAGTACGCGCCTGGTCGTAAGGGGTAAGCTTTTCGCCGTTGCGCAGTTTGGCTATTACTTCGTCACAGGTGGCGCGCAAATGGGCAAGTTTGATTTCACGCATTTGGGCTACCTCATCTATGGGCAACAGCACCGGGGGCAACTCTACCTTGTCTTTTTTGTTTTGTTTTTTACTTGCTTTTGACAACTTGCCTGGCAACAGGCGTTTTTTGAGTTGGTTTAAGATTCTTTTCATTTGTTTGGGTTTTTAGTTTTTTTTGTTCTTTGATTTAGCCATTAGCTTTTAGCCTTTATTTGAGCTTTGATTTAGCTTTTAGCCTTTTTTTAACTACTGACTACCAACTACCAACTCCCGACTAAAAAACTCCCGACTAAAAAGCTAAAGGGCAGCCAGTGGCTACCCCTTAAGCCATACCTAATGCAACAACACCACACTACGGGTGCTGTATACTTCAAGGGAAAGAGGGCACGTTGCACCCTCTCTGGTTTTTAAAGAAAAACCGAATCTGAGATTGTACACACTGCGGTTTTCAGCGCCCAAAATCAGAAACTATGATGCAACAAAAGTAGGGGGGCAAAAAACGTAAAACAAGGGCTAAAGTGGGGTGTTTACTTTTAATTTACCCTTTGAAACTCTTTGCAAGGTAGGTTTCAAAAAGTTTCAAACTGGGGCTAAGTGTCAGATTTATAAGTACTTGCGTTAGGGTGGTTTTGCAGTTGAGAAGGGCGGATATTTTTGAGTGCTGCGCTAAAATTAACAGGATAAAAACGATAAATTGCAATATATCTCTCCCCACAGCAGGCAATGTATACAGGTGGGTGTATGCGCTATAGGGGCAAACTTGTTCGCTGTAGTAAATCGTAGCATCCCTGTAGTAAGTGGCAGTGTCCCTGTAGTAAATCGTAGCATCCCTGTAGTAAGTGGCAGTGCCCCTGTACTAAATCGCAGCATCCCTGTAGTAAATGGCAGTGCCCCTATAGTAAATCGTAGCATCCCTGTAGTAAGTGGCAGTGCCCCTGTACTAAATCGCAGCATCCATGTAGTAAATGGCAGTGCCCCTGTAGTGCATGAACACCAAAAACAAAATAATATTTCTCCCCTGTATTGTATCTCTTACCCCTACAGTATATTATTTGTTTTTGACTGGTTTGCCAAGCCCCAAAAAAAGCGGGAACAACCATTGTATAGTCACCCCCGCTTTTGGCGCACTCAGTTGGCATACAAGCCCTGGTTTATTTTTTATGGTATTGGCTGGTGTAGCCCTGGTAGCGGTCTTTTTGTTTACGAAAAGCATACTTGCCCGCCGTGCGTAGCTCGTCTACTGCCTCTTTGAGGTGGGCAAAGGCAGCATCGCGTAGTAGTTTGGCTTGGTTGGTGTCGTGGCTGGCACCATTGGCAAGCGCCAGCATGTCGGCTAGTTGGTCGGCTTGGGCAGCGGCAAAGTCGAGGCGGGCAGGGTCAAACTTTATCTTGTTTAGCTCGGCTAGGTTGGCCTTGCCCAGGGCGCTCAGGTCGCTTAGGTCTTGTATCATGTCGGCGTTGCCGCTGCCCTCGCTTATTTCGCGCACCCGGTTGAGCAGGTCGTCGCGTTTGCGAAAAGCATACCTAAAGCTGGCAAGCAAGTCGTCGCGTAGCTCGTAGGCATCGGGGGCTACATTTTTCCAATTTATCTGGGCTTCTTCTTTGGTGTTGCGTTCGCTCACCCACAGCGATTGGGCATAGCGCAGCGCCCCGGTGCGCAGGGGTAGGTCGGCGCCCCAGGTGGCCCAATCAAAGCCTATGCCTTCCAGGGCGGCTTGGTCGGCTTGAGCCCATACAAACAGGTTTTCGGCTTCTTGCAGTGCCGTGTCTACAGGGCGGTTGGGGGGGCAAGTTCGGCATTGGCAATCGTTTGGAGGGTGTCGAGCTTTAGCTCGTAGTTTTCTTGTGACATAATGACTGAGTTTGGGTTGATAAAAGGTAAAACAAAACTTGAGGGAGCATCCAAAAAATAAGCTACCCATTTCTAGCGATTTTTTTGTCCAAATACTTCGTTGCATGTTGCGGCCATAGCGCTGCTATGCCCTTAAAATGCGCCTGGTCTTTGATCAAAACCATTCACCAAAACTTGGGAGACTATTGATTGCAAACTCCCTTACCCCTGTTACCAACGCAAACCCCGGGGCAAGGGGTTTGTTTTTTTCTACATCAGGTCTTTGAGGTTGCTTACTCCACAAGCTTTTTTGGCGCGCCTTACTTTGGTTTTTATGTTGCCCTCTGTAAAGTTTGTGCGCAACGAAATGGCTTTGTAGGTATAGCCACCCCGCCCCACCATTACAAACATTCTGACCTCGTCAGCGGTGAGTTTGTCTTTTTGGTGGTGCTCTATTTTGGCAAGCATGTCTACCTCTGCCTTGCTTAGGTCGCCCATTCCCTTAATGGGGCTAGTTTTGATGGTCTCTACAAAATTGGCCTGGGCTTGCACTTGCCGGGTTTCGGCGCGTAGTTTTTGGGTGCGTGCCTGGTATAGCCACAGCCCCGCTATAGCTATAGCCGCCACCATTACCAACCACCACCAAGGGGTGATTTGCCGCACTACGTTTACTCTGGGCGCGGTGCGGGCTATTACCAGCGAGTCGCGCAGGGTTACATTTACTTTGGTTTTTTGGAGTAGCCTATGCTCGGTGCGTTTGCGTTGGGCATACCACTGCCGCACCTGGGCAAAGTAGGCTTTTTCGTGCTCACGGGGCCATATTCGCCCTATGAGGCTATAGCCGCTGTGGTACATGTCGTAGGCGGTTTTGTGGGCAAACTTTTGTTGAATGGGCTGCGCAGTATTGCCCCCCAGTACTTGCAGCAACGAGTCGAACCTATGGTAGGCTTGCTTGGCTTGGCTTTTTTGTAGTTTTATATAATGCACCAAACCTTGCACCCCCCAATAGTATGCCCACGCCTTGGGGCTGGTGTGCTCCAGGCTTTGGGCTTGCCGTAGGCTTTGCTCGGCAGCGGGTAGGTTTTTGCTCTGCAAATAATACCAGGCAAGTTTTACCCAACGAATACTCTCTTTGCTAGGGTGAAGCTGGGGGGCTTGCAGGGCAAGGCGTTGGTAGTACACCGCCGAATCGTATTTGTGCTGGTTTTCTTTAAAATTAGCAAAATCAGTATAAATGCTTGCCAACTTTTGAGGCTTACTGTGTCTTTTTGCCAACTCTACAGCTTGCATATAAATACATTGGGCATTGCCAAAATTAGTTTCTGCATTGTGACAATTGGCAAGTAGATTTAAGGCTTCTATATGGTAATCAACTTCTTTAAGTTTAGTAAAGATTTGTATTGCTTGACGGACTATCGGGATAGTTGCCTGATAATTACCCGTATTTTTGTGGCAAAAAGCCATATTTTTAAGCATCGTTGCTTTTTGTATCGGTTGCTTGTATAAGTCGTAGGCTTGTTGGTAATGCTGGATGGCAAGCCCATAATAACCTTGGTTAAGTCCATAAAAAGCCAACAAGTTATGGGCATTGGCTTGTTCCTGGGGCTTTTGGGTGGCGCTGGCGGCTTGGCGGGCGTAGTATATCGCCGAGTCGGGCTGAGCACTACCCGCCCGGTAGGCTTGAGCGTAGAGGCGATCGTACCGGCTTTTGGGTTGGGGGTGGTTGGTGGTTTGAGCACAAGCCCAGCCAAAGGCAACACATAGGGCAAGCCCGGCAAGGGATAGGCGTAGGGTAATGGATAACATAACTATAGTTAAATAATAAGTGGTTTGGGTGAATATATTTTAGATGTTTCGTTTGTTTGCACCAAAGGCAGTATTTTTGCAAAATATACCTAATGTACAACACTTAAAATAGTATACAAAAGAATGAAAAAAAACAGAAAACAACACAAAATGTTGCGGGATTTTTACAAAGATGCTTGCAGCCCCCAACAAATGCAGCAAATAAAGGGGGGGAATTGCTGTGAGGAAGACGATGGAGGAGTAACCCCCCCTCCACCGCCGCAGGCTATGGCGATGATGATGACGGACGTAAAGCGGTGGAAGGCTTGAAGGGGCTTCTTAATTACGAATGGGTCAATTACGAATTACGAATGGCTTTGCCCAATTCGTAATTCTCAAGCCCATGATTATACACTTTAAATAGTATACAAAAGAATGAAAAAAAACAGGAGTAAATTACGAATGACGAATGGGCTAACGCCTGATAAATGGGGTGTTTTGCACCAATACGCTTGTACACCCCAACAAATGCAGCAAATAAAGGGGGGAAACTGTTGCGATGAAGGAGAAGGTGGAGAAACCCCACCCCCGCCGCCCGCTGCTATGGGTCTGATGATGCCCACAAAATTGTGGCAAGCTTAAGGGGGGTTAGAAAGTATTGAATGAACGGGGGCTTGGTGAGCCCTCTTTTTTTTGGGGTGAGCTTTAAGAAGAGGCAAGCACGCGAAGTGTAACCACTATCGGCTACTGACTATGGACTACCGACTAAAATTTTGTTTGTACCAAAGGCAGTATTTTTGCAAATATACCTAATGTACAACACTTAAAATAGTATACAAAAGAATGAAAAAAAACAGGAGTAAATTACGAATGACGAATGGTGCAATTACGAATGGGCTAACGCCTGATAAATGGGGTGTTTTGCACCAATACGCTTGCAGCCCCCAACAAATGCAGCAAATAAAGGGGGGGAATTGCTGTGAGGAAGACGATGGAGGGGAAACCCCACCCCCGCCGCCGCAGGCTATGGCGATGATGATGACGGACGTAAAGTGGTGGAAGGCTTGAAGGGGCTTTTTAATTACGAATGGCTTAATTACGAATTACGAATGGCTTTGCCCAATTCGTAATTCGTAATTCTCAAGCCCATGATTACACACTTTAAATAACATACAAAAGAATGAAAAAAAACAGGAGTAAATTATGAATGGTGCAATTACGAATGGGCTAACGCCTGATAAATGGGGTGTTTTGCACCAATACGCTTGTAGCCCCCAACAAATGCAGCAAATAAAGGGGGGAAATTGCTGTGGTTCGGATGATGGTGGAGAAACCCCTCCACCACCACCCGCTGCTATGGGCATGATGATGACGGACGTAAAGCGGTGGAAGGCTTGAAGGGGCTTTTTAATTACGAATGGTTTAATTACGAATAGTTTAATTACGAGTGAATCAATTACGAACCGACCGCAGGGAGCTCTGCTTTAGCTAATTACGAATTACGAATGGGCGCCAAGCGAGGCTAAAAACTATGGTCTACCGACTACCAACTCTGGACTAAAGTATAAATGGCTTCGCCCAATTCGTAACCGCAGACCTTTAGGTCAAGCTCTGCTTTAGCTAATTCGTAATTCTCAAATTCGTAATTCCTAATATTTGCAAAGCGAGGCTAAAAACTATGGTCTACCGACTACCAACTCCGGACTAAAGTATGAATGGCTTTGCCCAATTCGTAATTCTCAAGCCCATGATTATACACTTTAAATAACATACAAAAGAATGAAAAAAAACAGGAGTAAATTATGAATGGTGCAATTACGAATGGGCTAACGCCTGATAAATGGGGTGTTTTGCACCAATACGCTTGCAGCCCACAACAAATGCAACAGTAAACTATCCCCTCCTCTATTTCTCCACAGGTTTTTGAAAAAAAACCAAACACTCAAACTTAAATTTGTCACACACTTATACCTTCTTACCTGTTACACGTATAAGCAATAAAGCTGTTTGATCAAACCAATGCCTCACATATCCTATTTAATCTTTCTTTTACTGTTTATAAGTACCCTATTATGGACAACCACCGACGGACACTTGACCGATAAGGGGGTGGCTATAGTGTTTTCGTGGGTAGTTGCCCCCTTGTTTGTAGTGCTTTTGATTGTTTTGGATCAAATGACTTCAAGAGACTTGGCAATTGTGGCAGGGGGAGGAGGCTTAGTGATTCCTTTGGTCATTGGCATGGTCAGAAAATTATTTGACCTGGTCAATCCCAGCTCACCTGAAACAACCTCCGCTCAGAGAGTTTCCAAAAAGGTACAACAACAAGAAGCTGAAACAATCAAACAATGCGAAACGATACAATCAAACATACACCAACGTGTAGCAGACACTTTGCAAAGCATTGAACAACTAAAAACGATTGTTTGGAACCTGCCTTATCATTACCCGCCGCAAAAACTGAAACGCTACCGCACTGAACTTTACCACGCGTCTCAACAATTAGCCTTGTTACACGACGAATTTACTCACGAGTTGGCACGGGTTAAGGATATGCTTGCCCCACTTAAGACCCAGCAAGCAAGGTGCGCGCAATTGAGGCAAGCAATGGACACGCAAGGAAAGTTAGTGCAAACCAGCCGACAAGAAATGGGGGCGTTTATTAAAGCTTATGACCAAAAACAACTTCAAGAAGGCATCAATAAAGCAGAGGTTGAATACTTGCAAATAAACCCACGAGCCACTAAGGTATTAGAAACGGTGCATCGGTTGACAAACCAATCCACCCGAAGCCCTTATGCTAAGCTCAAACACACTTTGCAAAAGCTCACGCTATTGATAGATCAGATTCAACAAAATTCCGAAAAATTAGACGAGTTGTTGCCTCCCAACTCTCCCCCTACTGCTGAATATGAATCATTGGCAACCGCCCACCAAACTCTGGTGACACGCCTACAAGGTGCCCAGCTAAAACTACACAAAATGAGCGAACAGGCTAAAAGGCGACGCATACAACAAAGCCCAGCCTATCAGCAACAACAATACGAAGCAAAAAAGGAGCAATTGAGCCAAAAACAACAAGCCTACACTTTGTTTAAGCAAAAGCATGAAGAGGCACAAAACGCGGTCAATGAGCATCTCAAGGGGCTTTGGGCTAAGTATGCGCAACACCACCCCAATAGTAATACACACAATACACAAAAACTAACAGCTTTTCTTCAGCAACACTATCCTGAAGAGCTGGAGCAATTCAGCCAAAAAAGGCAACACCAAGCCCAGATGAAGTCAAAACAAGCGACCACACAACAGGATATAGAGGCGCTGACGCAAGAAGTAGAAGCACTACAATTGAAATATGCATTTGATAAAAACACTGAAGACAGCATACTCCAACTTTGGCAAAGTTATGAACATAGTAACAACCACGAAGAGTTTTGGCAAGCTTATGAACAACGCCTCCAAACATTGGACATTTGGCGACAAACGGCTTATTTGCTGAAAAGCTAAGATTTATTTCTTATATTCCGAACAATTACTCATCATACTACAAAACAATGATCAAACACAAATTTCAAGAAATATTTCCACTGCGTATATCTACCACACGTTGGGTTATCATAATTCTCGTCGAGTTTTGGAGTGTTGCAATGCTTGTAACACCTAACAACACCACCAATGGATACTTTAAAGCCGAAGTAAATGGCAAAACCATCACTACTAAAGATGTAAGGTTAATTTACCTCAGCGACAATAGGTTTAACATTAACTGCTACCCAGGCAATAAAGCCTTTTGTTTTCGGAGCGAGTCGGGCAACTGGAAGGTAATCTATCTACACAATTACCAGAGTAGGTCAAGCACTGTGGGGAGCGTTTCTAATGTAAACCTTTCAGCACAATGGTCTGGCAACAAGAAAGTTCGCATTGCTTTTTCCTTTGACCTTGAGGTGGATATTTCTGGAGAAACCCTATACCAGAAAGTAAGAAATGGCATAGTAGAAACTAACTTTGAAACCTCGGATGAAAAAATAGCTAGAAATTCCTTTAACATAATGATGATGTATGTAGACATTGCATTAGGCCTTCTGGTGAATATACCTCTTTTATACTTTATATTCCTTGCCTACGATGGCTTAATCATAAAAGAGATTCAGACCAGTTCAGGGAAAGCATTGACAGGACACGCCGCCGTAGCCGAAGGACGCCGCTTTTTGCGACGTGCCATCATTGCTGCCTGTGTTGCTCTGGTAGTTTGGTTTGTACCAGATTTATTGGGTATGTTGTTTGAAGCTTTGTAATTTGATAATAAAAAAAATACCCTTTGGCAATTTGTCAAAGGGTGAATCTATAAGTATATTAAGCTTCACTCATCAAGTCTAAGCCAATGTCTTTGCGGTAGTATTTACCTTCAAAGTCAATTTTTTCGGCGGCAGCCTTGCATTTGGTCAAAGCCTGCGGAATGTCATCGCCCAACCCAGTAAGCGAAATTACCCGCCCCCCGTTGGTCAACACCTCATCCTGTTCGTTGGTTTTGGTGCCCGCATGAAACAAGATGACCTCGCCCACTTCGTCAAACCCAGCCATTTTTTTACCCTTTTCATAACTTTCAGGGTAGCCACCCGACACCAACATCACCGTAGCGGCGGTACGTGGGTCGGTTTCGATGACAAAGTCTTTGAGCTTTTGTTCGGCAGTTGCCTGTAGCATTTGCACAAAATCGGAGCTGATGCGGGGCATTACTACCTCGGTTTCAGGGTCGCCCATACGCGCATTGTACTCTATTACATAAGGCTCGCCGTCTACATTCATCAAACCAAAAAATATAAACCCAGTGTAACTGATGCCCTCTGCTTTGAGCCCCTCTACAGTAGGTTGTATTACTTTTTCTTCTACCTTTTGCATAAAATCACCTTTGGCAAAGGGTACCGGCGACACTGCCCCCATTCCACCCGTGTTTAGCCCGGTATCTTGCTCACCAATGCGCTTATAGTCTTTGGCTTCGGGCAATACACAATAACTTTCGCCATCGCTTAGAATAAAGGCAGACATTTCTATGCCTTTCAAAAACTGTTCAATGACTACCTTAGAGCTGGCATCGCCAAACTTTGCTTCCATGAGCATTTCTTTGAGCGTAGCCTGGGCGTGTGCCAGGGTTTCGCTTATAATCACCCCTTTGCCTGCCGCCAAACCATCTGCCTTAAGTACAATGGGCAAACTTTGTGTTTCTAAATAAGCCAAGCCTTCGTTGAGGGTATCTTTAGTAAAGGTTTGAGACTGTGCGGTAGGAATGCCATACTTTGCCATAAAGTTTTTCGAGAAGTCTTTGCTCCCTTCCAACATTGCCCCCCGCTTGTCAGGCCCTATTACCTTTACGTGTAGCAACTTGGGCGAGTCGGCAAAGTAATTTTTGATTCCTTTGACCAAAGGAGCCTCTGGCCCTACCAAAATCAAGTCGATGTGTTGTTCCAACGCATATTTGCCAATTGTCTCAAAATCATCTACGGCAATATTTACATTGGTAGCCACCTGGGCTGTTCCGGCGTTGCCCGGTGCCACAAACAGTTTATCATACCGCTTGCTTTGCGCTATTTTCCAGGCAAACGCGTGCTCTCTTCCTCCCGAACCAAGAATCAAAATATTCATAAAAGTGTCTATTTTTAGTATAGGGCAGGCTATTTTACTACTCTACCCAGCTTTTTTAAAAAAACATCATTTTCGCCTCGGTTGTGTGTCTTCACCAATTGATAAATCCCGCCATACGGGGGCGATCGAAACCCTAAAATAAGTCGTTTTTTGGGCACCGATATACATCGGTATCTAAGGACTTGTGGGTAGATTGATTTAGCTTCGCTGAGCACCAATTCTAAGAATTTGTAAACCCGGTTGTGAAGACACAAATCAGAGCGAAAAATAGTAGGGTAGAGTACTATTTTATCAGGCATTAGGTTTTAACTGTGATGCCCTTGTCCTGAAGCCAAAAAAAGTAATAGCCCTACCTTTGATGATGTACTAACTAAATGCAGCACAAATTTATCAAAATGTTGGTATAACTATTACTTTTAACTGCTTTTAGTAAGCAGGTAAATATTTGTATGTATTTTATTTGTAGTGGGGCTAAAAAATATTTAGTTGGCCACTTCTGACAAAAACTTCACTCGCATCAAACGCAACTCGTCTTCGCTGTACTCTTCGTCAAGCTCTGACAAGGCGGTGCCTATGTGATCGGTTTCGGCCTCCATAAAATAGTCATAAATATCGTCTTGGCGATCTTCCTCCAAAATCTGATCAATGTAATAATCGAGATTAAGACGGGTACCCGAATAACAAATATGCTCTATTTCGCTGATAATATCGGCCAGTTTTACATTTTTAGCCTCAGCTATTTCTTCCAGATCTACCTTTCGGTCAATTTGCTGGATAATGTAAATCTTGATTTTTGATTTATTAACCGCCGATTTCACTACCACATCTGAGGCAGTTTCTATCTCATTTTCTTTGACATACTTGATAATTAGCTCAATAAATTGTCTGCCAAACTTTTCTACCTTACCACGTCCTACTCCGTTGATCTGAGCAAGTTCCTCTTTGGTGGTGGGGTAAGTGGTGGCAATTTCTTCGAGCGAGGGATCCTGAAAAATCACATAAGGAGGAAACCCTTTTTCTTTGGCCACCTTTCGACGCAGGTTTTTGAGCATTTCAAACAACACCGGGTCATAAGCCTTGGTATTGACTGTATTGCCCATTTCTCTATCGTCTTCTTCTTCGGTGGTTACTTTGCTGTAGTCATGGTCTTCAGACAGCATCACCTTATAAGGGCTGGCAAGAAAATCGTGTCCTTTTTGTGCTACTTTTACTACGCCAAAGTTATCAATGTCTTTCTCCAGAAAGTTGTATAACAAAATTTGGCGAATAACAGAGCGCCAGTAGGCCGCATCTTTATGGCTTCCTTTGGCAAACACATCCAGCTTGTTGTGGTCGTAGCTCTTCACATAATCAGTTTCTTTACCCATGAGTATGTCTGATATGTGACTGATATGAAAGCGGGCACCAGTTTGCGCTACTGCTTTGAGCACCCAACTTACATGTTCAGTGGCATCAAACTTTGGCGTAGGCTGATCGGTGTTGTCGTTAAACCCACCATCTTTATCCATTTTTTCGCCAAAATAATGAAGCAACTGACGGCGGCGGCAAACCCCTGAAGTGGCGTAGTCCATCATTTCCTGCAACAAGTGACGCGCGTTGTCGCGTTCGGTTACAGGCTTGTCTTTGTTAAACTTTTCAAGCTTTTGGATATCGTTGGGACTGTAAAACATGATACAGTCTGCATTCAACCCGTCGCGTCCGGCGCGTCCGGTTTCCTGATAGTAGCCTTCAAGCGACTTGGGCGCATCATAATGAATCACACAACGTACGTCAGGCTTGTCTATGCCCATTCCAAAGGCTATAGTAGCCACAATAATATCGGCATCTTCGTTCAAAAAAGCATCCTGGTTACGCATTCTCACGCTTGAATCAAGCCCTGCATGGTAAGGAAGCGCCTTAATATCGTTTACTTTCAAAAACTCATATATTTCTTCTACCTTTTTGCGACTCAGGCAATAAATAATGCCCGATTCCCCTTTTTTATTTTTAAGGTATTTGATGAGTTGTTTTTTAACGTGAATCTTCGGGCGAACCTCATAGTAAAGGTTGGGGCGGTTAAACGATGACTTGAAAACCGAGGCATCCTCCATCTGGAGGTTACGCTGAATATCTTGTTGTACTTTAGGAGTTGCCGTAGCAGTCAAGGCTATGATGGGCAAGTTGCCTAAGTTGTCGATAATTTGACGAATTTTACGATATTCAGGGCGAAAGTCGTGTCCCCATTCTGATATACAGTGAGCTTCATCTATAGCAACAAAAGAAATTTGTGCTTTTTTCAGAAAATCTACATTGCTTTCTTTGGTAAGAGACTCAGGAGCTACATACAGTAGCTTGACTTCACCATTCAGCACATCTTTTTTTACACGGGTAATTTCTCCCTTAGTGAGGGTAGAGTTGAGAAACTGTGCATTGATACCCAAAGCATTGAGCTGATCAACCTGATTTTTCATCAGAGCAATAAGTGGGGAGATGACAATGGCCGAACCTGGCGAAACAATGGCAGGTAATTGATAACAGAGGGATTTACCAGCACCTGTTGGCATGATAACGAAGGTATTCTTCTCACCTAAAATACTTTTGATGATTTCTTGCTGGGCACCACGAAACTGCCCATACCCGAATACCTCTTTTAACTTCTCTTTTAAATCTAGTTTACTAACTGTCTCCATATTCATTGATGAAGTGAAGATAAACTTTGTGTGTATTTAATAAGCATAAATACACCATAAATAAAAAAAATCAAATCCCCTTATTAGAGAATTTGCAATGATTAATACGTGCTTATATTTTTAGCAAAACGTATATCGAAGGTACTAAAAGTTATTTAGAAATATAAGTAAAAAAAGATAATAAAAATCTCTTGTGTAGTAAATTTGCACTCTTTGTAGTGATTGCTTTATATTTCTAATCTAATATAAAAATTTTGAGTAATGAATCAAAATCAGATGTCTGAAACGAAAAAAGACCGAGCAAACAACTTTGTGATTATTATGGCAGGAGGGGTGGGCTCTCGTTTATGGCCATTTAGCCGAACCTCTTTCCCGAAACAGTTTCATGATATTCTGGAAAAAGGTGGTACTTTGCTCCAGTCTACTGTCAAACGTTTTGAAAATATATGCTTACCAGAGAATATATTTGTCGTAACTAATAAGATATATAAGAACCTGGTCAAAGAACAGTTGCCGTTTTTGAGCGATGATCAAATATTACTTGAACCTGTCAAACGCAATACTGCTCCTTGTATAGCTTATGCTTCACATAAAATTGCTATTAAAAATCCAGCAGCTAATATCATTGTATCACCCGCTGACCATATCATTACTGAGGTAGAAGCATTTGAACAATCGATGCTTAAAGCATTGGCAGCCACCGCCGAAAAAGATATTTTGGTCACCTTAGGGATTCAACCTACCCGCCCCGACACAGGTTATGGGTATATTCAGTTTGAAGAAGAAAAAGATGAACTGAGCAGGGTAAAAACTTTTACCGAAAAACCGGTCATTGAAATGGCTCAACAGTTTGTTGACAGTGGAGAGTTTGTTTGGAACGCGGGCATTTTTGCCTGGAACGCCCGAACTATCATCAAGGCAGTGAAACAGTATATTCCTGACTTGCACGACATATTTTTTGAGGCTCAAAAAAGCTTTTACACCCCCCAGGAAGACGAAGCCATTAGACGGGCATACTCGCTTTGTAAGAGTATTTCTATTGACTACGGGGTCATGGAGAAGGCAGAGAATGTATACGTGATTTTAGCGGGCTTTAAATGGTCTGACCTGGGCACCTGGAAGTCGCTCTATAATGAATTGCCCAAAGATGAAAACCGCAATGTAATTTTAGGCAATACCATTACCTACAACAGTTACAACTGTATGGTAAAGACACCCCACGAAAAACTCGTTGTTTTGCAAGGCTTACAAGACTGTATTGTTGCTGAGTATGACAATGTATTGTTGATTTGCCGCAAAGAAGATGAGCAAAAAGTCAAAGATTTTGTGGCGGATGCCAAAAATAAAGGTGCAGAATTTATTTAGGAACGTGATCGCCCCGTAAACGGGATTTCGGGCATAGCCCTCAACAATAACTGTCCGGTTTAGAACATATCCTCTTTACTGACTTTCGTTACTTTTAGCCTTTGGCAGAGCTCGGCGCAGCAGGGCTGCAGCCATCGGTTTTCGCCGTAGCTATGGCTACGACTGCAAAAAGTGCCTCAGCCAGCCTCGAGTATACGCCCTCAATCTCGACACTTATTTTGAACATGTTCCTTAGTAATTGATGTTACTCAGTATTCAGTTTCTTGCAATTAGGAGATGGTTGTATGGCTTCGCGGTGCCTCGCTTACAAAATACGAAGGCGAGTTAATTTGATTTTTTTAGAGTATACAAACTATCCACTTAAACTTATACCCCACTGTTTTATTTATAATAATAAAGCCTCTCTGAAACGTTTCAGAGAGGCTTTATTATTTATAAGTTCTTAAATCAAGTCAGACTTGAGTTTGATACCTATCACTGTGACATCATCGGTTTGGTCGCCAATTTCTTTCCAATCTCTAAATTCCCGGTCAAGTATGGCCTCTTGCTCTGCCATAGGTAGTTTGTTACCAGCTTTGAGAATATCCATAAAGCGTTGTCGCATAAACTTCTTTCGTTTGCCATCGGGGTGTTTAGAGGCTCCCCCCAGTTGATCCTGGTAACCATCACTAATGAGATAAAAAGTTTCGTCGCCTTGCAGGTCAAACTCGTGCGATTTGTATTTACGGTCTTTTTTGGCAAACAAACTACCAATAGACATACTGGTGCCTCTTATATAAAGCAGGTCGTCTTGCCCTTCGTGCATATAGTACAATGGGTTTTTGGCGCCTGCAAATACGGCTTTGCGCTCTTTGAAGTTCAGCTTAAGCAATACCATATCCATTCCATCACCTCCCCGCTCATCATCTTCGTCTCTTAAATGAGTTTGCAGGGTTTCTTTTACCTTGGCGTCTAATTGATTGAGAATTTCGGCAGGGTCTAGTACGTTGTCTACATTGATGATTTGATTGAGCAAACTGTTGCCCATCATGGTCATAAAACCACCCGGCACCCCATGTCCGGTACAATCAATGGCAGAAATAATCACATTGTCGCCTTTTTGAGTAAACCAATAAAAATCGCCTGAAACAATGTCTTTGGGGCGGTAAAAAATAAAAGAGTCGGCAAATACCTCGTGAATCATCTCAGGGGTAGGCAATATAGAATCTTGAATAGTTTGGGCATAACGAATACTGTCTGTAATTTTTTCGTTGCGTTTTTCAAGTTCTACCGCTTGCTCTTCGATCATGTCGCGCTGGGCTGTAATTTCTTCTTTTTGCTGGTTAATTTCGGTCACTTTTTCGGACATTTGCTCTTTTTGTTTCTTACGACGACGGCTAATAAAATACATAAAAATAGCCGTAAGAATTGCCAGCAATGCTATAGATATAACAATAAGGGTACGGATAAATACCTTTTGTTTGGTTACTTCTTTTTCAAGCTCAAGCTTTTGTTTTTCGAGCTTGGCTTTGGCAAGCTCTGCCTGCGTGTCTGACAAGAGCTCTTTCATACGTAAGATACGCTTGCGCACATCTGCCTGAAACTTAAGATAGTCTGCAGTATTTTTCTTCAGTGCTTTTTCCAGCCTTTCCAACTCTCGCTGTAGCCTTAGGCGGTCGGCACTACCCAGGTTGGCGTCACTCGACAGGCGTGTTCTAATGGCACTAATTTGTCGTTGAATGCTTTCAGATTTATGATTGAATATAATTTTTGCCTTTTCAAGCGCCGAGAAATCTGCATCTGCATAATTGCGGGTAATCGTAGCATTGCCCTTGTCTTGGTTGGTATTCAGCGAGTCCTTCTCTTCTACTTTGGCAGTATCTTTTTTCTCTTTTGTTTTTTCGGGGGTTACTTCTTTTTTATCAGCTTCCTTTTTGGCTACATACAAATGCATAGAAGCATCTTTTTGCACAAAAACTTTTCCGATAATGCGGTACTCACGAATGGCTATTTTAGCGGTTTTATTAATTGTACCCTTAAGCACGATTTTTCCGCTGTTATTGGCGATATAACTAAAACCATTGATCAATATATTGACTTTTGGGATGGGCTTTTTACTTTTATCAAATACAACTACATTGTTGAGGCGTTCAGCGTCTTCACGATTCACTGTAATCAGCACAAAATTATTGCTTTTAGAGACTACATATCCTACCCCTTTGAGTTTAGCACCAAAAACAACAATATTGTTGCTTTCGTCAAAAGTAAAGTTTCGGGGTAAATCAAGCGTAAAGTATCCTCCAACATCGGTTGTGGCAGGCGGAATTTGGCTATTTGCTACCAGTACTTTTACCCCATCTACGGGTAGTTTATTTTTAGTGACTACTCTTCCTCTTACGGCGGTATCTGCCAATACTTTGGTATAGCTAAGTACAGATACTGAGTTTATTACAGGTGATTGAGCCTTAAGAGAGGTGTTTTGTAGGATGATAAAGGCAAAAATCCCTGATAATAGTGTATAAAAACGGTATGTAAACGTCCACTTGTCTTTCATCGCAATGCTTTAGCAAATCATTTTGGTTGTCCCTTTCACAAAGTTTGCGAAATTCTTGCCAAAAATCCGCAAACATTTATAGTTTCCTAAATTTATCAAAAATAATACAGTTTCCCATTATTATCTTGATTAGTTGAGTATTAAACGTGATTTACCCTGATTAGGCAAAGTAGGGCACTCATTGCTATGTAATATCTCAGGCAAAACTCAGGTATTTATCTAAGAAAATAGGTCAAACTATTTTGTGGCTCACTTCCTCAGCTCGTTTTTCTATTATTTTTAGGTGGTGTTCGGTGTGGTAAATGGTAAAAAACAGTAGCTCACGCATTGTTATTTTGCCTAGCGACGGGTGAGGTACCATATACTTGTCGAGTTCCTCTTCTTTCCACCATTTGTTAAGCCTACGAACCAACTTCTCTTCCATACGCTTCAAAGTAGAAAGCAGCCCTGACCTGTCTTTGCCTACATAAGGTACATACTCTTTTGGGGCTTCAAACCCATGAGCAAGGGCCTGTTGGTAGTCGCTTACCAGTTGTATATAGCTACGGCTTTGACGCGGCTTTGGCAAACCAAATACCCATAACACCATAGATGGAACCGCAAGCGAGGTGGCCACCGGTGTGCTTGATAGTATCAAATGCTGTAAGTTTTCGGCAACTGACCACTGCTCAGCGGAGGGCTTAAGCCGAATAAATTCATCACTGAGGGGGTAGACAAAAGAATGGACAGCGTGAAATTTTTTCTGAAGATGGTCAATAATTTCTTCTCGTTGGTAAATAATTAGCTCGGATTCCATGAGTACCTATTGTTTGTTGATCAGGTGTAGAATATGTTCGTTACTTAAAAATAACGAAAATTACGAGATTGAGAAACATTGTCTTGCTTTTGTTGAATTTAAAGCTACTTTATACTTATTTCATTATAATATGAACTCATCCCGACTTTTAAATAGTGATTGGCAAATCGTTCACTTTGTCCATTGACTTCAAGGTTTTTCAGCTAAAAATATAAACTTGCCTTATCACCATAGTGCTACTATGCAATAGTCCATAGTATTTAGTCGGTAGTCCATAGCTGATTCGAGTAAATGTTTACCTTGTTAAATACTGTAAACCGAACTTGTGAGCTCAACGAAGTTAATCAGTATTTTATATTAAGATTGCTTACTCACTTTATTTTTAAAAGG
Source organism: Microscilla marina ATCC 23134 (assembly GCF_000169175.1). Lineage (NCBI taxonomy): Bacteria > Pseudomonadati > Bacteroidota > Cytophagia > Cytophagales > Microscillaceae > Microscilla > Microscilla marina. Next base: position 169,288 of record NZ_AAWS01000010.1, on the reverse strand, counting down.
GTTTCAGTTTTAGCCTACACCAACCAGTTAAATACTGATCTTTCGCAGTGGATATTTTTGGTTAATTCAGAAAAAACACAGCGTTGTTTTATGAGTGCGTCAGCTGGATTCAGCCTTATTTTGTGGGCGTTAAGAAATTACCTTCGGTGAGCTCAGCACAGCGAAGCTGTAGCTATCGGTTTGAGGAATGAAGCCGTAAAAACAGATCACTGTTTGAGCCGCAGGCGAGTTTGAGCTGTTTCGGCGTAATGAAACAAATTTTAGCAATCACAAAATACAGCTGCGGGGTTTAGCCGTAGGCAGAGCTCGCCCCAAAGGGGCTTCGGTTTGGTTCCTTTTGACCTGGAGCAAAAGGAACGGCTTACAAAAAACCAATTCTTAAATGATTAAACCAATTTTGATATACTGCTAAAGTATACAAAAGAACAAATTTTTAATCTGCGAAAGCTCAGTTAAATAGTTTTTAAATTCATCAATGACTGATTACCAGCAACCAACTTTCACCAAAAGTACTGCGGAGTATTGACTATGCTTATTCTTGCTAAACCCTAGTGCACTGGAAACTAAATTCCTACTACATTAGCTTCGCAGAGCTCGCCACAGCAGAGCTGCCCCGATGAAATGAATCGGGATTTAGAAATAGGCTCGGTTATTCGGAGTCTTTAGCTCGCTGACTTTACTTCAAAAAGTTTGCGTAGCTCCGGTTCCGATATACATCGGAATTGTAAACTAACTCTGCGCACTTTTTGAAGTGCGTCAGCAAACAAAATACCCTCGAATAAATAGCGCATTTATTTAATCCCCAGTGCACTAGTCTGCCAGGAAAAAACTTCTAGCCACTTAACAAAAGCCATGATTTTCACAAACATTCAAAAAGGTGAGACGAGTTCTATAACTTGCGACAACAATGTGTATTTGTTTCCTATTTTTTACAATCATTTACCTATTCCTAATAAATCTTGTATCTTTGTAGTCTTGCTTTTTGCTATCATAAATGTCTTAATGAATGATATTTATTAAAGACAGTCAGTAAAAGAACACCAAAGTTGTGGATAATATAAGTTAGTGATGATAAACGGCGTAACCCAACAACTTTTCTTAATAGAATGCTTTCGCAGAAATGAGCAATTATTAGCAAGGTATTCCCAAATATTTTAACTACATAACCCTTTCGTCTCGTAATTTTTATGGCACAAGTGAATCAATCTGAAGTTCTCCCTTTTGGTAAATACAATGTCTTTGATGGCAGCTATTTTGAAGAGACTTATTACCTGATTAATAAGTTTCAACAAAAAGTGGTGGAATTTCAGGCAAACGAATATTTTGAAGATAACCAACAAGTAGCCTTGTACCCTTTTATGAAGGAGTTAGAAGCCAATGGCTTTGGCAAAGTAAGCTTGTACAAAAACGAAACAAAGTTTAACAAAAAAGAAGGACTTTTTTCTGTCTATTGGTATCTGTTTGTGCAAGACGAAAAAATTATCATCAAAATTGATCAGGACAAACTCAAGGAACTTGACAAAGTAGTATTTAGATTAAGCTATATGATTGCCACTGAGTCGGTAAGTGTAGAAGGTTTCATGAAAATAATGAAACTTGCTGAAAGCTGTATCACAGAGGTAGAAGATGATAACATTCGTTATATCAATATTGTAAACTCGAACAGCAAAGGGCTAAAAATGAACCGTTATCAGATCAAAAAGCCACGTGTACCTGATCTTGAGTTATACTATGGGAATGGATTTACTCAAAAACATCAACAGTTTGTAAAAAATGTATCGGCGCAAGACCGTTCAGGTTTGTTGATTTTTCATGGGGCAACTGGTAGTGGCAAAACTAACTATATACGATACCTGATTAGTCGTTGTAAAGCAGAAGTAAACTTCATTTTTTACCCCATCGCTTTATTGCGGGAACTCACCAGCCCTCAGCTTATTCCTTTTATATCTGATTACAAAAATTCGGTGTTGATTCTTGAAGAATCAGAAGATTCGGTGCAAACCAGAGAAGGAAACGCGGTAGACAAGGCTTCTATTGCTAACTTATTGAATATTTCGGATGGCTTGTTGTCAGATGTGTTGAACCTAAAAATTATATGTACTTTCAACACCAACATTAAAAACCTTGACAAAGCTTTATTACGTGAGGGTCGTTTGTTGGGCATTCATAAGTTTGACAAACTTCCGATTGAAAATGCCAATAAGATTGCCGAAATGAATAAGTTAAAGAAGACTTTTGCTGAACCTATGACTTTGGCTCAGATTTTTAATCAACCGCTCAACGATGACCTTTCTGACTTTGTGCGCGACGAACAAAAAATAGGCTTTTAGTTACATAGAATTTGTAAAACAAGTTCAAAAAACCTAAAACGACAAGTACCAAAAAGTACTTGTCGTTTTAGGTTAACTTCAACACTTAATCTGATCGCATAGTTGCAAACTTGCGGTTGTCCGTCTATCTTTAACACTTTTGCCACAAGGTATCTCCTTGACAAAGGCAAGTACACTCATTACCAAAATCAAAACCTGTATGTTACAAATTATAGAACAGCCTTTTGGCAATACGGCTGATGGTCGCCCAGTAGAGCTATATACCCTATTGAACGGTTATAACATGGAAGTGGAAATCACTAACTATGGGGGGATTATTACAGCCATTAAAGTACCTGGTAAAAACGGAAAAGCGGAAAATGTAGTGCTGGGCTTTAAAAGCCTGGATGGTTACTTGGGCAAACACCCCAAAATTGGAGCAACTGTTGGGCGCTATGCCAATCGCATAGCCCAGGGCAAGTTCCAATTAGAAGGCAAGGCATATAATCTAGCCCAAAACAAGGGCAAGCATCACATCCATGGGGGTACCGAGGGATTTGACCGTAAGGTATGGAAGGTAAGAACGGGCATTAGCGAAGATAAAGCAATCTTGCAAATGTCGTATACCAGCCCCAATGGAGAAGAAGGATACCCTGGAAACCTTGAAGTAAAAGTAACGTATTACCTGACCTTAGACGGAAGTTTGGGCATTCAGTACGAAGCAAGCACTGACCAACCTACGGTAGTAAACTTTACCAACCACTCGTACTTTAACCTCAATCTTGCCCACCGTGCCGACATTAAAAACCACCAACTGGCAATAAAGGCAGACCGCTACCTGCCCGCCAATGATGAATCGATACCTACAGGAGAACTAAAGCCAGTAGACAATACAAGTTTTGACTTAAGAACTCCACAAAGTATACAGTCTATATTTGATCAAAAACACCCCGAAATAGAAAAAACCAAGGGCTTAGACCACTGCTTTGTGCTGAAAGACATCAACGCCCCCGAAGTAAAACTAGCCGCCACCCTGACCGACCCTGAAAGCAAAAGAGTGCTTGAGGTGTTTACCTCTGAGCCAGGCATACAGGTATACACTGGCAATTTTTTAGATCCCGCTTTGGGTTTTGCCCCTCACCAGGCAGTTTGTTTAGAAACTCAGCATTTTCCTGACTCTCCCAACAAACCGCAGTTTCCACCTACCACGCTACTGCCCGATCAAAAATTTGTCTCTACTACTTTGTATAAGTTTTCGGTAGAAGATGAATAAAATAAATTTTCAAGGAAATAAATGCCTTTTATAAAATTGGAGTGTAGCCATAGGTGACCAATGGTGTGGTATTTACTTGCTTTAGGTAACCATACTTGAGCAAAAAACATGTATGAGTACACCTAAGGAATGGTGAGAAATTAAATTGCTATTCTTGAGGTAGAGGTTTTGTTTTGAGACGAGGCTATTTTTTGCGCCCATAGCAGTGCTACGGGCAAAAACCGATGGCTACAGCTACGCTGTGCCGAGCTCTGCCAAAGGCTAAAAATAACGAAGTATCAAGGCGAAAAATCACCTCTCAGAGTGTAAATTTATTTTTGAACAATTCCTAAGAAGGTCTTACTAAAAAACTATAAATACTACTGTTGTTTTATCAAGTATTTCAGGCTTCAGATAAGGTTAAACAATTTTAAAACTATATGCGACCATTACTAATCATTTGAGCCTTTTGGGTTTACTTTATAAATGCCTTGAGTTTGATAATATATCTTGCCAACAACAGTCAAACTTTTAATTCATAGTAAATCTTGCTAAATTGTTCAATATTTCGTTAGAAATGAGCGATTACCCAAAATTGACAAGCAATTGTTAAACAAAGTCATAGCACGACAAGTATAATCGCTTTATTAATTAAGGACTAAAAAACTATATATAAATGGGATGCAAGGCATGTGCCTCTGGCGGAGGTTGCGGCACTACATCAGGAGTGGCTGGTTGCAAAAGTAACGGCTCTTGTGGTACAGGTGGCTGCAATAAAATGAATGTGTTCGACTGGTTAGGGAATATGGATATTCCTTCAGTTGAAAGATATGATGTGGTAGAAGTTCGTTTTAAAAACGGTAAAAAAGATTTTTTCAGAAATGTAGAGCGTCTCGACCTTATTACAGGCGATGCAGTAGTGGTTGAAGTACAAAACGGTCACCACTTGGGCTTTGTGTCGCTGCAGGGCGAACTGGTACGCATACAAATGATGAAAAAGAAGGTAGTAGATAATGAAGAAGTATTGGCAATTACACGCCTTGCTACTGAACGTGACCTTGATAAGTTTGAACAAACACAAGCCCGCAACTTGCCTACGATGTATCGTACCCGTGAAATTATTCACGATATGGGACTTAAGATGAAGTTGTCTGACGTGGAGTTTCAGGCAGATAACAGTAAAGCTACTTTTTACTACTCTGCCGATGAACGGGTTGATTTTCGTGAGCTGATCAAGGTATTGGCGTCGGAGTTTAAAATAAGGGTAGAAATGAAGCAAATCAGTTTGCGGCAAGAAGCAGGTCGCCTGGGAGGTATTGGTTCTTGTGGGCGAGAATTGTGTTGTTCTACTTGGCTAAGTGATTTTAAGAGTGTATCTACCTCTGCGGCACGTTACCAAAACTTATCGCTGAATCCCAGCAAACTATCGGGGCAATGCGGACGGCTGAAATGCTGCCTCAACTATGAGCTGGAAACCTACATGGAAGCCCTTGAAGACATACCTCATCTCGATGAGCCACTAAAAACAAAAAAAGGTTTGGCGCAGTTACAGAAAACTGATATTTTTAAGCGCATTATGTGGTTTGGGTTTCAGGGTGAAACCGTTTGGCATCCACTTACTGTACCACAGGTAAACAACCTGATAGAACTCAACAAACAAGGCATAGTACCTGAAGACCTAAAACCAGTAGGTGAAGACCTTGAATTGGTAGAAGTTGAAAAAGTTATTGAACCTGAGTTTAAAGTTGATTTAAGTTTGCCCACTGAAAGTGTAAAAAGATTGAATGGAAAGAATAACAAGAAACCAAGTAAGAACAAACCTCATAGTAGGCGAAACCGAAAACACAGAAAAAACAAATAACCTGACCAAACAACGTTGGGGTTTTTTGTGTGGTTTGCTCTTATGCATTATTGGGCTAAATGCTTGTGACAGTAGCCGAATATTTGAACAGAATGTAGACATTGTTCAAAGTAAATGGTATAAAGACAGTGTGCTTAAATTTACCTTCGAGATTACAGATACCTTAAGCAGGTATAAGTTTTACTACAATATTCGTAACACAGTATCATACCCTTTTTACAATATGTATGTTACTTATTACCTGGTAGATAGTCTCGATCGCAGGATTGCCTCTGATCTGCAAAATATAGATTTGATGCACCCCAAAACGGGCAAACCTTATGGCGATGGTTTGGGTGATATTTTTTCGCACCAACTTTTAGCTTTATCAAATGTTAAATTTTTGAAAAGAGGAAAGTATACTTTCAAAATAAAGCATTATATGCGCCGCGACCCACTGCCAGAGGTGGTATCTATGGGTTTACGCATAGAGAAGGTGCCCCCACTAAAATAATTAGAAGCTCCAACAGGGGTAAACTTTAAGCGACAAGTTCTTAGATGCCGATGCATATCGGTGCTTCAAGTTACACCCTGTTCTACAGGCAACTAACAGGGGGCAAGCTTTAAGTGACAAGTCGCAAGTCCTTAGATACCGATGAATATCGGTGCTATTCCCTATTCCATAGGGAGCTATCAAGTTTGTAAAGTGTTTATTTTCAGCTGCTTACAACTTTGATAGTTAGAAGAGAAAACAAGAAAGCTGAGTCCTATGATAGATTCAGCTTTTCTCTTTGTAAAAGGGTAGTGTAAGTCCGTATGTTAATATATATTATACAATGCAAGAAAAGTTTTTACCGTTTTTCCCGCTAAACCTGGTTGTTTATCCAGACGAAAACCTCAACCTTCATGTATTTGAACCCCGCTACAAACAGTTGATTCACGATTGTATAGAACAAAATACTAACTTTGGTATCCCTTCATTTATCAATGAAGAGGTAGCTGCTTATGGTACTGAAGTAAAGATAGTAAACGTTGAAAAAACTTATGATGATGGCAAAATGGACATAAAGACGAAAGGAGTGCAGGTATTTAAAGTATTGAGCTTTGATCAAAAAACACAGGAGAAACTATACGCTGGTGGCACTGTAGAAGTGATCCCTCACGAAGAAGTTGCTCCAGAAGAAGTAAGCCGGGAACTTATCAGCAATTTAAAAAAGTTGTATGAAATCATCAAAGTAGGTGCAGCTATCAATATCCAAAGCTTCAAAGTGTTGTCGTATCAACTAGCCCATAAAATAGGGCTTTCGTTGGAACAGCAATACGAAATGTTGAAAATTTCCAGTGAACACGATCGACAGTTGTATTTGCTGGATCACCTCAAATCTTCTATCCCTTTGATGGAGGAAATGGAACGCACCAAAGAAATTATCCGCATGAATGGGCATTTTAAAAACCTTGACCCACTGGACTTTTAACAAAACTTAGCCCCTTCATCAAACAAAATATTTGGACTACTGTTGTACAAAGCAGGAATACCAAAAAAGGCAGGCAATAAAACTATTGCCTGCCTTTTATATGCTTGATTACTCAAGGGAAACCTACTTAAGCTTGTAGCTCACGGTAAGCTGAACCACATTGGTTTTGGTGTTATCGTCTGCTACCCGACTCGATAATTTGGTAAGCCCGGCTTCATAACGCAAGTCTATGCCTAACTTTGAGGTAGGATCAAATCCTATTCCTACCTGCAACGATGCCAATATATCGTTGACATCATCCATATTATCAGTGGTATTACCTCCCGACTCGGTTCTGGCACTCACTACAAACCCAAACGCAGGACCTACATATAAACGTACTGGGTTGAGTTTAGCGCCAAAAAGTAAAGGAATGTCAAGAGTTGTTATTTTGGTGGTATACGATGAGTTAAGAAAATTAATGGCTCCTCGCCCTCCCTTTTGAGAAACCATCAGCTCAGGCTGAAAGAAGAAACTTTGTGATATTTGAAACTGAAACAAAGCTCCTAAGTGGAGTCCTATACGAGCCCCATCGTTGCTCACACCGTTGGGCAAAGACGAAAATGTTGCCAGGTTGAGTCCACCTTTAATACCAAAACCTACTTGAGCTTGTGCTACTCCTGTGCCTAACAAAACAAGTAGAATGAATGTGTAAATTCTTTTCATGTGTATGATTTTATTTAAAAATGACATTTAATAAGTACTCATCTTGAGTCCCAAAGACAAAACTACAGGGTTACTCAAAGAGGGCAAAACCTCTAGGGCTTTATTTTTATCTATAAAATAATTCGTATTGTTTATCGTTCTACTGAATTATGTGCTGCTATTACAAACTCATCAGCGTCTAAGTGTGCCGGAAACTTCTCTCGAAAACGCTCCAGGGCTGCTTTATCAAGCATTTTGGTATAAATGATTTCGTCCTGTGTTTTTTCAAACAACACCTCCCCTTTAAAATCAACAATTGCCGAATCGCCTGAATAAGTAATGCCGTTATCGTCTTTGCCTACCCGGTTTACCCCTACTACATAACTTAGGTTTTCTATAGCCCTTGCCTTAAGTAATGTACGCCAGGGGGAACGCCTTGCCTCTGGCCAGTTTGCTACATACAAAGCAAGATCATAGGCTTGGTGTAAGTTGCGGCTCCAAACCGGAAAACGCAGGTCATAACAAATAAAAGGCGCTATTTTCCATCCTTTCCACTCTTTTACAACCAAACGCTCACCTGCAGTATAGCTATGATGTTCTTCTGCCATCCGAAACAAATGGCGTTTGTCATAATAATCATAAGTACCATCTGGCTCTACCCATAACAAACGGTTAAAGTACTGTCCTTTGTCTACACAAATAAAACTGCCTGTAACCACTGCCCCAGTTTGTGCAGCCATTTGCTGCATCCACTTATGGGTGGTAAGGTTCATAGGCTCTGCCAATGGCTGCACACTCATGCTAAACCCGGTAGTAAACATTTCGGGCAATACGATCAAGTCTGTAGGTTGATCGATTTGCCATATTTTTTCCTCAAACATGGCACGGTTTGCTGCCGGATTTTGCCAGTATAGTTCTGACTGAATAATTGTAATTACCATAAAGTAAAGTTAATCGTAGCGTTGACAAATGCCCCGCTTAGTTTTTCAAACTCTTTAAGCGGATATACATACCCACCAGAAGCACTCAGTACCAGTCTATGGTCGTAGTATAAAAATACCCCACCCATTGGTGTAAACTGTAAGGTGTTGAAGCTTTGTTGGTTGAGACCACCAAACTCCAGCCCAAAATAAGGAATTAAAAAATTACGCCGGGGGTTACGTTCAACCGAGAGGTTGAGCCCCAAACCATATTTGAGCATATTAGAAACGCCTACTTTGTTGCTTTGCAAAATACTAATGGTGCCATAAAAACGTAAATGACTAGGTCCCCGATTGTCGTTTTGACGAATGTAGTTATAAATAAGAAATTCGGGTGAAAACCCACTAAAGGTGCCCAGGCTATCTGAAGAAGAAGGAAAGTAAAAGTTATAGCCTCCACCTGGCATTACGTGTGACTCGTGGTCTACAATATATTTACCACTTTCACTTCTTTTAGGTCCGTACGTAGATTGCCCATAGCTCCAAAATGCTACAAAAAGTAGCATCAAGGTAACTGTTACAGTTTTACTCATAGTTTATGATATTTAGGTAATAAATTACGCTACCCAACTTTTAACTTCATTGAACTCAGCACAGTAAAACTGTAGCTTCGGTTTTAGAAATACCGTCCTCACCAACCCATCGAAACCCTAAAATAAGCGGTTTTTTGGGCACCTATATGCCTCGGTATCTAAGGGACTTGTAAGCGGTTTGGTTTGTGGGAGCACAAAATAGTAAGGTAGAGTAGTAATAAATATTCAAGTCATAATATATACCCTACGTTAATCAATGTAGTTGACCAAAAGCAATAAAATCTTTTGTTTGTAATGGCTACTCTTTCAGTATCTGAGCATTTTTCACTAATAACTCTACTGCTCTTTCCATTGTTTCATCTTGCTTGGCAAAACAAAAGCGAACTACTTTTCTGTCTAGTTTGTCGGTATAAAACACTGATGTAGGAATAGTGGCCACTCCTGCTTCTTTGGCAATTCTTTTGGCATACACTACGTCAGGTTCGCTGCTCAGGTGAGCATACGACACCAACTGAAAGTAGGTGCCTTGGCAAGGCAACAGTTCAAAGTCGGTAGCTTGCATTAATGAACGAAACTTGTCACGACGCTCTTGATAAAACTCAGGCAAAGAGGTGTAATGCTTTGTTTCTGCCATAAAATCTACCAATGCGTATTGGGCTGGAGTAAAGTTAGAAAAAGTAACATACTGGTGTAATTTGCGCAACTCAACTGTAATTTCGGGAGGAGCTATGGCATAGCCCATTTTCCAGCCAGTATTATGAAATGTTTTACCAAACGATGAAATCACGATTGATTTTTCACGCAAAATAGGATAAAGTAACATGCTCTGATGAGTGACTCCATCAAAAATGATATGTTCATATACCTCATCGCTGATCAATAGCAAATCGTGATTCATTACTATCTCGGTAAGCTCGGTAATGTCGTGTGGCTTAAGTACTGAGCCAGAAGGGTTATGAGGGGTGTTGATGATGATCAGCCTTGTTTGAGGTGTAAGCGCCTCTTTTACTTGGTGCCAGTTGATGGCATAGGTATTTCTCTCTAGGGCTATAGGCACCGCTTTGCCCCCATTAAGCTCTATTACAGGAATATAAGCATCGTACGCAGGTTCAAAAACAATGACTTCGTCACCCTCTTGTACTAAAGCACTGATTGCCACAAACAAAGCCTCGGTGGCCCCAGTGGTTAAGGTAACTTCTGTAGCAGGGTCAGGGCTAAAACCATAAGTATGGGCAGTTTTTTCAGCAATGCGTTCACGCAAGGGTAAGATGCCTGCCGAGGGAGCATACTGATTCATTCCTTTTTGCATGTAATGATGCGTTAAACGTACCAGTTCTGGATGACAGTCGAAATCAGGAAAGCCCTGCGCCAGGTTTACTGCTTTGTGCTCGTGCGCCCAAGCCGACATTATCGAAAATATAGAAGTGCCTGCATTGGGTAATTTTGAAGAAATAGTTGGGGTCGATTGCATGTTTTTATTAAGTGTTTTTTCAACCATTGAGTATAAAATATATGCTTACTTGTTCTTAAGCGAAGTTAGGATATTGTTTTTTTTAGCTCGATCAAAGCATTTTAGCTGAAAAGTAACAAGTTTGTGTTTTTTTTCCCATATTTATTTTAGAAACTAAGCATAGTTTTACACTAATTATCAATTTTTATATACCATCCCCCTCCTTTATAGCATAAGTGAAGGCATTGGGCTGTACTATACAAACTCTGCAGGAAAATGCTCCTGTAGAAGTAAACACACTATTGAATGAAGAAAAAGGGAGCAAATAACACCTATTTTGGCAATATAAAAGAAGGAGTTCGCTCTTCGCTCATAGGTTTAAAGCTGTCTATCAAACACGCTTTTGAAGCCCGCCAACGAAGAAAACCTGCCGACTCTATAGCTACTCCGGCTTATTTTGAGCAACAAACCGGACGAGTAACTACCCAATATCCTTATGAGGCGATTCCTGTGCCTGACAACGGAAGATACCGTTTGTTTAATGAAATGGATGATTGCATTGTATGTGATAAATGTGCCAAAATATGCCCAGTAGATTGTATTGATATAGAACCTATAAGGGCTACCGGACAAATAGGAACTGCTTCTGACGGCTCACCCATCAGACTTTATGCCGCTACCTTTGATATAGACATGGCTAAATGCTGCTACTGTGGCTTATGTACTACAGTGTGCCCTACTGAATGCCTGACTATGACCAAGGCTTATGACTATAGTGAAGTAGATATTACCGACATGATTTATCACTTCTCAAACCTTACCCCTGACCAGGTGCAGGAAAAGAAAGATTTGTTTGAGCAGTACATGAAAGAAAAAGAAGCCACCAAAAAACAAATGGCACAAGCAAAAGGTGGAGAAACTAAAGCAAAGCCAACGGTAAAAAAACCGGTTGCCAAACGTCCTGCTATTAAAAAAACTACAGAGGCAGGAGCACAAGCTCAAGAAAATGCGGCTACTGCTCAACCCAAAACAGGGTTTAAGCCACGCATGAAGCCTAAAATAAAGCCAAAAACTGGTACAACGAACACCGGAGAAGATAAAAGTAATGAGGTGATACCTTCGGCTAAACCCAAAGTAAAACGCCCAGTTATTAAAAAACCGACGAGTCAGTCAGAAGGGGAGGCAAATGAACCAAAAGCTGACGCCAAGCCAAAAAGAGTGAAGCCAATCATTAAAAAACCGACGAGTCAGTCAGAAGGGGAGGCAAATGAACCAAAAGCTGACGCCAAGCCAAAAAGAGCAAGGCCAGTTATTAAAAAGCCAACAAGTCAGCCAGAAGGGGAGGCAAATGAACCAAAAGCTGATGCCAAGCCAAAAAGGGTGAGGCCAGTCATTAAAAAGCCAACAAGTCAGCCAGAAGGGGAGGCAAATGAACCAAAAGCTGACGCCAAGCCAAAAAGGGTGAAGCCAGTCATTAAAAAACCGACGAGTCAGTCAGAAGGGGAGGCAAATGAACCAAAAGCTGACGCCAAGCCAAAAAGGGTGAAGCCAGTCATTAAAAAACCGACGAGTCAGTCAGAAGGGGAGGCAAATGAACCAAAAGCTGAGGCAAAGCCAAAAAGAGCAAGACCAGTCATTAAAAAACCAACGAGTCAGTCAGAAGGGGAAGCAAATGAACCAAAAGCTGAGGCAAAGCCAAAAAGGGTGAGGCCAGTTATTAAAAAACCAACGCAAAAAAGAAAAGACGATGGCGAAGAAGGAACATCTTCATAAAATAAAAGGGGCAACCATCACTTTTTTAGTAAATATTTAAGTACTCAGTCAAGACCAAATTAATAATGCATAGTATGCTTATTATCAGTCAATTATAAATTTATCTAAAGTACTTAGAATGAAACATTAAAGTAAAAACAATGATATTGAAGATAGTTTTTTTTGGCTTTGTTGCCTTAATAGGTGTATCAACCTTGGTACTGCTGGGCACACGTAAGGTATTGTATGCAGCTTTTTCGCTGTTATTGATTTTGCTGGGTATATCAGCACTGTATGTGTTTGCAGGAGCCGATTTTTTGGCGGTGACTCAAATCATTATTTATGTAGGGGGCATATTGGTACTCCTGCTATTTGGTATTATGCTTACTAATAGACCTCCGCAAAACCTTAGTATTAGATTCAGTAACCCTTTTCAACAAGATGAAACATCAGATGTACAGCCCTTGACCAAAACCCGAAATAATTTGGCTGGTATAGTCTTGGGGCTGGGGTTATTAGCAATACTGGTGTTTGCTATCCATAAGGCTAACCTGGGACAAATGCCTTGGATCAAGCAAGCTGTTCAAAACCAACAAGTGATCAAGCAATCTACAGTACAAGGCTTAGGCATACAACTAATGACCCAATATGTCTTGGTATTTGAGGTAATTGCTGTTTTACTAATGGTAGCGTTGCTGGGGGCTGTATTGATAGCTGGAAGAACTGAGAAAAAAACGGGGTAACACCTATTTGTTCTATCTTTTCGTTTGTACTAATTATGGAAGAAATATACCGAAGTACTTATCAAACCTTTGTGTTATTTGCCAAAGAAGCACTTTTGATAGAGATATGGAACAGTGCCAGTGAAGATCTCAATGATGAAATTTATAAAAAAGAGTTTTTATTGACCAATGAAGTACTGGCACCTTACTTTGACAAAATAGACAAGGTACTGATTGATGCCCGTAACTTTGAGTATCCTATTTCTCCTAACTTGCAAGATTGGCACAACCAACATGTATTTGCCCGAATAAAATCAGGCAGTATTGCTAAAAGTGCACTTGTTACAAGTAAACACATATTGGTACAAGTATCTATGGAGCAAACCTTTGATGCCTTGGAAACAGCCCCACACCAAACAATCAAGGTGTTTGATCAAGTAGCCCAAGCCAGCCAGTGGCTTACTGGTAAAACTATAGATTGTCGCACTACACCTTACCAAATAGTATATTATACTCAGGCAAACGAAACACTTACACAAATATGGCATGCTGACACAGAAAATCTGGAGGTTCACCAGCTTCAGCAAGAGTTTGACGAGTTGACCGATTTAGCAAAAACTTACCATCCTTTCAAACTATTAATCAACGCCCAGGCACTGAGCCACCCTATACTGCCCCACACGCAAAACTGGCTCAACCAAGAAGTTTTCCCTTACTTTTTGATGCACAAGCTCAAATATATGGCTATAGTGATCAGTCAAAATATGCATGTACAGCTTTCACTGGATCAAGCCCTGGAAGACATCAAAACCTATCCTATAGAAGTAACAAGTTTTGATACTCCCCAAGAGGCTACCCACTGGCTAAACCCCTAGTATTTGATGTATGACCATTAGGAGAGCTTTCCCTGCCTGATGCTTTTTTATGGAAAAACTTTAGTAGTTTTGATTTTTGATAACATTTACCCAACGCTTTTCAAATACCCGTGAAAAAAACAATTATAGCTTTAGTAGTCGCATGTTGGATACCTGCCATTGCCCAGGCGCAGGCTTTGCTCAATAAAACCAAAGTATACACTTCATTTGAGGAGGCATTTAAAACCCCTGAAACAGTATATATATTAGATGTTAGTAAGAAAAAACTATCAAAACTTCCCCATAATATTGATCAGTTGGTCAATTTGCAAAAACTACTACTGGGAGAGAATAAACTAAAAAAATTGCCCGATAATTTTATAAAATTGAACAAACTGAAACACCTTGAGCTCCAGAAAAATAAGCTAAAAAAATTGCCTCAGGGGTTTGAAAACCTTCGCCAACTCAAATACCTCGATTTGGCAAATAACCGATTCAGGCAAATACCTATGAGTATTTTTAAAATCAATACTTTGGAAACCCTTCACTTTTTTGGCAATCGGGTAAAAACCATTTCTCCAGAAATTGGGCAACTCACCCAACTCAAAAGCCTGCGGTTGGGTAGTAATCGAATAAGAAAGCTACCCAATAACCTGGGACAATTCTCACACCTAAAAGAGCTACACCTCCCTGACAACTGCTTACGCAAGCTGCCTCCTTCGTTTAACCAGCTAGACTCACTCTACTGGCTCGACTTAAACCATAATTGGTTCCGAAAACTACCCCAAGAACTCAAAGGATTGGATAATCTGCATATTGCGTTTTTTTGGGACAGGGGGTTTTCTAAAAAAAATAAGCGTGATGTAGAAGCTGCTCAGCCCAACACCGAGTTTAAATACGCCCCTAAATATGCAGGTAAATACTGGGGGATATACGCAGGGTTTCAACAGGGTAGTCAAAGTGTAATAGAGGCGGGATTGGTCAAGGGTTTCAAAAAAGACTTTATTACCTATCACTATGGTATAGGTGGTGAGTTTAACCTCAATGGCAACATGCAGGGAGTAAAGTTTGGGGGTTGGGTGAATGCCCTGATTGCATTGGGAATGCAAGCGACATTTTACCTGGATGATGGTCAAAAAGCTGCCGCTATCCGACCAGAAATAGGGATAGGAGCCAATTTGTTTAGTTTGATGTATGGCTACAACATTATTATTGGAAATAATCTACCAAATACCAATCGTCACATGGTATCATTGAGAGCGGTCTTACCATTGGCACCATTGTTTTTTCCATAAAGCCAGGTTAATTACCTTGAACTTGGGCAATACAACCTTTTACAATGAGGTATTGAGCCGCAATGTAGGTGACCATAATGACTAACCCAGCTTGTGGTATAGACACCACAAACTTATTGATGGCAATTATAGCGTCGGATACAACGAATAATAATGCTCCATAAAATACCCATTGAAAACTTATGGGATGAGTACATCCTTTTCGATTGAGCGCAAAAACTGCCATGAGCACAATAGTAGAGGCATATACCAATACTGGAACTGCCAGCTCTTTGAGGTGGGGAAATAAGTAGGCATACAACCCTACGCCTAATAGCAAAAATGGCAAAGCCCAAAGGGGATTTCGGCTTACAAAACCCTTTTGCCCACTCATATTTACCGACTTTTGATAAGCCACTACATACAACACATGAGCAATCAGAAAGTTGGCCAAACCTACCATAAAGAAAAGTTCTGACTGCTTTACAAACATGAGTGATACATCGCCACCCCAGGAAAACACCAAGGCTCCAACAATCAACTTGGCAAAAGTATCCAGTTTCCCTCCCAATTGTTGGTAATAAAACCCCAATAACCAGATCATCAGCAAAGGCTTGAAAATATAATCCAGGGTTTCAGATTGAATGATACGCCCAGTAAGGTCGCCACCAACAATGATCAAAAAAACAAAGAAGGAAGTCAGGTATTTTGCCATGCGTTTATAAAGTATTATAAAACAGGCAATTAAAAACTTAGAAATGGGTTTTGCAACAAAGGTCACAAATTAAATCTCACCCATTCTAATTTTCTTTTTCTTTGCGTTGTTGAAGGTGCTTATTTTTATAACTCCAATAAATTAAAAACAACGCTCCTGACAACATGATCAGCATGACTATATTGACAATATGCCTTACCTGTTGCCTAAAGTTATTATGACTCAGGGAGTTGCTTTGCGTACTGATATCTTCATAAAAATCACCCACATTTGCCGACGAAATTTCAAGGTTACGCAAACTTTCGCCTGAGGCTTCTACCTTGGCTTTAGCGCGCAATGTATCGTATTGTTGGGTATTGGGGTTAAAAAATATCCAGCTAAAGTAGTTTTTAAAGTTATACACTCCTGACTCCTTGGGTATAGAGTGAAAAGTAAAAGTTTTCCAGCCGCTCACCCTTTGTCCGGCACGTTGAACCGACTGCTGTATGCTTGGCGGGTAAAAATTAAAATGATCATTTTCTTCAATCTCAGGTGCGTGAATTTCGGCAATATTCCCTTCTCCCCATACCCTGAAACCATACTCAAAACTTGATCCGGTACGTATTTGTTTTTTGGGAGCAAACTCTTGTAAATAAAATACACCTACTGGTACTTGATCTTTCAGAGGATGGGCGGGTAACTCTTTGACTTCGATGCGCTTAGGCAGCGTATAAAAATACTTATGTGACTTCTTCATGTTCAGGCGTGCTTCTAATGAAGTAGGGTCTTTTTCGTCTTTGGCTATTTTAAACTTGATCATTTTAAGCCCCACCCGTGGAAAAACAATGGGTTCGCTGTTCAGCGGATAAAAGGTGGCTTGATAGAGTTTATGTTGCTTATATTTTTTTCCGTTGATATTTACTTCAACTGGGGAAATTTCTTCTATTTGAAAGTTTTCTTCCCACGATTTTGCCGGACGTATTTTTTTTAAAATGTCCCCCAACTGATCGCCTAAATCTGGAGGGAATTCCATAAATGCTTTGTTTACTGAAGCCACATAAAATGCAAGGCTTACTGTAAACCCCTCCCCTACGTATACTTGACTTTTGTTGGTTGATAATCCCAGAAAAGCATCTTCCTGAATATCTACATATTCTTTGTTTTTTTCAAGGTCAATAAAATCTTCGGGAGTAAGTTTTGAGGGTTCCCCAAGGTTTTTGTCATAAGGCCCTACCCTGACTGTGATACCCGGTGATTCTACTACTTGCCCGTTCACCTTAATAGAGAATGGCTTGATGACAAAAGTACCTTCTTTTTCTGCATAATAATTTTGGATAACGGCATCAATAGAAGTGACCTGTCCATTGCCTTTATTGTTAGATGAAGTAACTGAGGCTATGGTGTTTTTCTTAAAACTGGGAATGTTTGGAAAAGGGGCATAAGATTTCACTTTTCCGTTTTCTACTTTAATTGTGATTGTAAACGCCTCATTGAGCGCAATAGTAGTTTTACCTAATTCTATATAGGGGGGTTTTTGTGTCCAACCAACTGACAAGCAGACAGTTAATATAGTTAAAGCAAGAAAAACTCTTTTATAATTTAATAATTCCACTGTAAAATATGATGTATTTAATTTTGTAAAACCACAAGTAAATTGTATTTTTACAACATATAATTAGACTAAAAAAATACTTAGACATTTACCGAACTTTTCCGGTTAAACTTCGTAGTAATATTGTACTTTTCAACTTACACACACCAAAAATTAATTTTTTCAATATGTTAGAATATGTAAAAACCATTCTCCAAAAAGTCAGTTTTGACAAAATTCTATTTGAAAAAGAGCTAAATAAATCTATTTCTAAATACTTAAAACCCAATGAAGTAGAAGAATTCCGTGATTGGTGTTACCAAATGTTTAATCCAACTTACCCTCAAATATTAGATCGTTGCTTCAATCACTCAATGGTTTAAACTTTTTTACTTAATGTAACTTTATTTAGATTTAGCATTTCATAAATTCTTAGGGGTTTGATACGAAACTTATGTTTCTTTTCAAGCCCTTTATTTTTGTCCTTTTCACGGCAGACTTACGAAACAAGTCTCTAAAAACATCCTCTGTAATTTCTTCCCAATCTTGTTTAGTCATCTGATTAAGACCAGGTTTTGGTTCAAACAATGGCTCTTGGTGAGGCTTGGAAAAACGATTCCAGGGACATACATCCTGACATATATCACAGCCAAAAATCCAGTTTTCGAACTTCCCTTTTACTTCCTGGGGTATTTCATCCTTTAGCTCAATGGTAAAGTATGAAATACATTGACTGCCATTTACCACATAAGGCTCCACAATAGCATCAGTTGGGCAAGCATCTATGCAGCGGGTACAAGTACCACAATAATCTTGAGTAGGTGCATCGGGCATCAGTGTCAAGTCTAAAATAAGCTCAGCAATAAAGAAAAAACTGCCCATTTTTCGGTTAAGCAAATTACTATGCTTACCGATCCAGCCTACCCCACTTTTTTGTGCCCAGGCTTTGTCCATTACTGGTGCCGAGTCTACAAAAACTCTTCCCCCTACTTCACCTATTTCCTGCTGAATAAAAGCAAATAACTCTTTGAGCTTATCTTTGATTACAAAATGATAGTCTGTACCATACGCATACTTTGATACCTTATAACTTTCGTTTTGTTGTGTTTGGGCTATATCTTCCTGAGGGTAGTAGTTGTATAACAACGAAACTACCGATTTAGCATTGTCTACCAACAACCTTGGGTCAAGGCGTTTGTCAAAATGATTTGCCATGTACCCCATTTCTCCTTGCATTTTTTGCTTAAGCCAAGTTTCAAGGCGAGGCGCTTCTTCCTCTAAGAAAGTAGCTTCTGATATACCACAAAACTCAAAACCCAGGTCTTTAGCCTTCTTTTTTACAAGTCGAGTATTTTTTTCTATCTGTACTGTGTTCATTTCAAGTCCAAAGATAACCTTTTTTTTGCTATCGTACTGATTACTAAGACAAAAGTAGCGCCATAGTCAATGAACCCGTATTCAAAGGTGATTTTAGCTCTCTTATTTTACCTACTTTCATAGACAATGTTTTTTTATACAAGTTGCACTATCCTCAAGTAACACCACTTGTAGGTTTGACTCTATAGGTTTAACTCTTTTAGGATATTTTAGTTGTATTACTCAATCTTATGTACAATATTTAATCTATATTTTCGTGCATAAGACGTATCGTATTTGGCTCATAAGGCAAAATACATCATAATAGAAACAAACATTCTGCTAAGTGATCTTTCATAAATAATTTGAGCCATTAAAGTGTATCTATTGCCCTCATTCTTCTCAAAAAAAAAGCCTCATAGCTTTGGCTATGCACCGTTTTTTTTGAATCGTCTGAGAACAATATATTTTCTTAAATTGACACATCTTATTTTTTCCAGATCACTAACCTAAAAACTTCAAAACCAATGAAACAAGAAGTTACCCCTCCTTTGAACTTTGTCATGTGGGGCATTTCAAAGGAAGAACTTGAAAGTATTCTGGATGATGCTATGCTAAGCCCAGAAGAGAAACAAACAATATTGGAAGATTATAATGACGCAGAGGAGTAAAGTAGGAAATTGTAAAAGCTTATAAATGCAAAAAAGCGTGAAAACTAGCTAATTTTCACGCTTTTGCTTTTTTGTTGTTGATGGATGTGCACACTGGTTATTGATTTTGAAATCGCAGGATGCATGTTTGGTTGCTGATTTGCATAACTATTGGTTGCTTATTAGGCTTCAGGATCTTAGGATAAAAAACTGAATGCATTATGCTGGTGGCGATTTCACTTATAACAATGCCCCTGGTGCAAAAAAATGACATTTTTAATTACTTTTTTTCATTAAAAACACTAAAGTGCTAATTATCAATTATTTACACATTTTATCACCATTACTGCCATACGCTGTTTATTACAATAGAGTCTACATTTTTAGAGTGTATTTAAAAATTAGTTTGTTGTTTCATTTTCAATGGTGAAACAGAACTCTAAATGCAATTTAAACACCTCATTAAATAAGAAAACACTACTTGATGCCATGTTTGGCATCAAGTAGTGTTTTTTGATCGTATATTTAAAAGAATTACTTTCCTATTTTTGCTTGTACTTTATCGCAGCTTACCTCAAATACGCGAGAGTTTGCTTCGCAAAATGTAACTCCATATTTAGTTCCATTGAAATTTTGTCTGATAAAGAAATGACCAAATTTACATCTTCCATCAGGCATTTTCATCAAGCCAATTAAACGAACACGACGCCCCAAAACTCTTCCTGAACGTTTATGACGGATCGTATTCCATTCTTTAGAAAAGAAATAACCTCCTATAATTTTTTCTTTCCAACGCTTGCCTGCAATCCACCTTTTTGAAACTTTAATGGCTTCTGGTAATAATTTAGCATTTTTCATTCCTTCTTCTGGTAATGGTACCTTTGCTATTTTAGCTTCTTCAATCACACGATATGCCTGACAAAGCTTTGCATAAGCTTCTTCTACTATCTTGACTCCCTTTTCTTTATTCATACTTGACACTTTTGCTTTGTCAGTAGAAAGGTAAGCAATACCAAAACTATATGATTTCTCACTGTATTTAATTTTACAACTTGGGTTAGTTCGTAAGTTACCTGTAATAATCCAAGAACCATCGTCTTCCAGGTAAAACATCCTCTTGTTTGCAGCAGAATATACTTTTTCTTTTAGGTTTTTAACACGTTCTCTTTTAAATACATAATTTACTCCAGCTAGCTTCACTTCCACTACATCTTTCTGAGTATTATACTTTACTTTTGCTCTTTTTACTTTTCTCTTACTTGCAAATGCATAGAACTTTCCTGACTTTTGGGCAAATAAATTACTATTAAAAGCAAGTAATGTGATGCAAATTGACAAATATATTAAGGCCTTTTTCATTATTGTAAGTGATTTATTTTGTTATATTTCGTATTGCAAAGTAAACACATAATGATGAATAAAATGTGGGTGAATTCATAAGGAACAAGTTTATACACATAAGCCAAGGGTTTGGTTTCATAAAGCAGTTATTTTACTTAGTATAGTATAGATAAGTTCACAGATGACTCAATTTTAGCAACCTGAGGTTTTTAGTCAAACACCCATTAAGGTTTTACCCGAATAATTCTATCTGCATTTTCATCATATATTTTATTGCAAAAAAGTCATTTAACTCCACTTTTTACACTTCATCTTTGGCAGGAATTACATTTTTTGCTCTCAAAATATAAAATTCCCACAAGGTCTAAGTTTTTTGGTATATTTGCTCTTCATTGAAAGCCTCTAATTCACAGGCTTTTTTAACTCTCACTATACATAGGCTTATTCATCACACAATAGTTACAGCTAAACACCATGGGCATAAAACAGAATTTACTTGCTAAGGAAAAGGTGATTTTCAGAACTCACTTACACTGGTTATACTTCATATCACCGTCTCTAGTCATTATATTTGGTGGTATACTAGCCCTCATGACATTACAAAAGAAGCTCAATCTGGGCGATTTTTCTGACTATATATTGTACCTGGGACTCATTACAGCTGGTATAGGACTTATCAGTTTTCTGAAAGAATATATCCATCATCATACATCAGAGTTTGTAGTAACCAACCAACGAGTGTTTGTTCAAGAAGGTGTATTTCGCCGAAAAACCACTTCTATGATGCTCACCCAAATAGAAGCAGTAGAGGTAGACCAAACGCTGACCGCAAGGTTATTAGACTTTGGGCATATCGAAATTACTGGTTCGGGAGGGGCAGCCACTAAGTTTACCTACATTCATAAGCCAGAGAAATTTCGTAAGGCTATTCAGAAAAACATAAATTTTGACGTTTAGTAACTCAAGGAATTACAAGATTATGAGACGTTTTTTCATGTTTCTACTTGTGGTAGTGATAATCACTGCTGCTTTTGCCCTGTATGCATTAAAACAAGTAGTAGTACCTACCTCCTCGATGGAAGGAACTTTGACTGCCAAGAGCAGCTTTTTAGTTTATACATTTTTCCCGGTTATTCAACGAGACGACATTACAGTTTTTCGTTTACCAAAAAAATCGGGAAGCTTGAATACATCACCCAAAAACATCGCTGTAGCAAGGTGTGCAGCCGTTAGTGGTGAGCAAATAAAAATAAGCAACAGCGAAGTATTTGTAAACGGTCGCAAACAGGTTGCTCCTCCAAAAACACAATATTTATATAAAATGGTAAGCAATGTGGCTATTCCTAAAAAATCGTTGCTTGTCAACAGAATGATGCCAGAACAAGGCTATATGGATAAAAACTTTTTGGTACATACCCGCCCTGCTCTTATTCAAAAAATAAAGCAAGATTTCAAGAATGCCAACATTCAAACCACTGTGCAGCGTAAAACAGTAGGTAGTTTTGACCCGGCTGTATACCCTTACCACCAAGACATTGCCTGGAATGCTGATCACTTCGGTCCGCTAAAAATTCCTCGTCAAGGAATGCGACTGCCTATCAATGCTAAAAACCTATTGTTGTACGGTAAACTCATCCAACATTATGAGGGAAATAAAAAAGTAGAGGTTTACACAGATAAGCTAGTAATTGATGGGCAGGAATTTAAAGTATATACTTTCAAACAAAACTATTACTTTATGTTGGGCGACAACCGCCACAACACCCAAGACTCGCGTCATTGGGGGCTACTGCCCGAAAGTCATATCATTGGCACTTATTTTATGAAGTTTTAAGAAACTAAAAGGCTTGGTCGCCCGATTCAAACGCTGATTAATTTACTGACAGTAAGGTATACCCAACCACTTTCATTAACCAGCATTCGATATTCTTTCATATAGATAAAGGTGACACATTATACCAAAGAAGCCGTCTGTATTTTAGCTACCTCAGCCAAAATAAGCGCCCATACCGCCTCTACATGTTTCTTAGTCACATTGGTTTGTCCTATTACTAAACGTAAAGTATATCTGCCATTAAGCTTGGTGTGAGTCAGGTAAGCCTTTCCTGAGTCGTTGATGGCATGCAAGATTTGCGCATTGATTTGATTCAAAGTTTCTTCGCTTGTGTTTGCCGGGCTATAACGAAAACATATTAAGTTAAATTCTACTGGTGCCAAAATCTCAAAATCCTCTCGTTGTTTGATTATTTCGGTCAAATCTTGCGCCAGCTGAATATGCCCTCTTATTTTTTGTTGCAACCCCTCTACTCCAAACGAACGCATTACAAACCATAATTTCAACGCACGAAAACGACGCCCTAAAGGTACCCCCCAGTCACGGTAATTATTGATTTTCTGCCCATCAGACTTAGTTTTCAAATATTCGGGCATTATTTCAAAAGTTCTAATAAGTGCTTCTTTGCTTTTGACAAAATATGCTGTACAATCAAAATTGGTAAACATCCACTTGTGAGGATTAAACACGTAAGAGTCAGCCATTTCTAATCCATCAATTGTCCATCGTTTTTCGGGCAGCATAGTAGCGGTTCCTACATAAGCCGCATCTACATGCAACCATACATTGTACTTTTTACAAATAGTTCCCATTGCTTGCACTGGGTCTACTGCAGTAGAGCTGGTAGTACCTACTGCAGCAATTGCACAAAGTGGGGTGTACCCTTGAGCAATGTCTTGCTGAATAAGTGATTCGAGTGACTCAGGACGCAAAGCAAATGTATCGTCTACTGCTACTTTACGCAAATGAGCACTTCCTACGCCGGCTATTTTTACGGCTTTGTCTATAGATGAATGGGTATGCTCAGAGCAATATATGGTAAATTTCTCTGCCCGAAAACCTCGTATATTTATTTGGTAATCGGTATAGTATTCACGAGCAGTGAGTATGGCACACAAAGTGGCGGTAGATGCTGTGTCTTGAATTACTCCCTCGAAATGCATTGGTATCCCCATCAACTGCTTAAGCCAATGCATCATTTTTTCTTCCAACTCAGCAGCAGCTGGCGAAGTTTCCCAGATCATACATTGGGCTCCCAGAGCAGACATGAGCATTTCTGCCAGCAACGAAGGAAAGCTGCCATTGGCTGGAAAATAAGCAAAAAACGAAGGGTGTTGCCAATGCGTCATTCCTGGAATAATCTTCTCTTCAAAATCTTTAAAAATATCGGCAAAACTTTCGCCTTTCAAGGGTAATTCATTGGGCAAACTATCGTATACCTGGCGGGGTACTACTTGCGACTTGACAGGATGCTGTTCTATGTTTTCGAAATAGTCAGCCATCCAGTCTACCAATTGGTGGGCGTTTTTTCTAAACTCTTGGTTGTTCATTGCTTGTATTGTTGTTTGAAAACAAATGTATAAAATATACTACATGTGCAGCTTACAAAAAAGGGTAAATCACTTATAAATTTGTTCAAGTTGTGCTTGTAAATCAGTGGGTGTATGATTGGTTTTTCGCTTGACAAAGCCACTAAACGCTGCCGGGCTGTCAAACTCTAACAAATAGGCAATTTCTTTGTGTGACAAACTTTGTGTCATGAGCAAGCGCTTAATTTCTAACAACAAGTGCTCATGAATCACTTGTAAGCCCGTTTTGCCCCAATGACTTTTACACATTTCGTTTAGCTTACGTGGCGAAACAGCCAGCCATTCAGCATATTGTTTGACAGCTTTGCTTTGAGTAATGTGTTGTTCAAGCACGCTTAGAAACTGTTTTAACAAAGCAGGAGTTTTGGCTGGAGTAGTACTGAGGGGTTGTGCCTGGATCATTTTCCATAATAAAATGTGTAGGTAGTGCCTGGCTACTTGCTGCGACACCGGGTCTTGCAAGGCTAATGCTTGCTGGAGCAAATGAAGCACAGTATGTAATTCTTCAAAAACAGCGGGCTGTGCTATGATAGATTCTATATTATACAATGGTAACGACTCAAATAACACCTCTTGGGTAAACTGCACTACGCTACCTTTGGCACCAGAAGCACGCTGAAGCAAATGTACTTGTCCTGGAAACACTATGTATGCGCTCAACGACTGGAGCTTACTTTCTTCAAAGTCAATCACTTGTCTTCCTCCTCCTTGCCTAATCAATAAGACTTCATAATAGTCGTGGCGATGTAGCTGAGTATAATCATAAGGGTTGGAATAAGCAATATCTTCTATCTTGAGCCCTCCTTGTTCTTTATGGTGTAGTTGATGCCTTGGTACTTGCTCCATAAACACTGGTCTTTTATACCTTAAGCCCTACTATGGTAATGTCATCTCTTTGTTCAGAGTTTAACAAAAACTCTTTCATTACCTGAGTGAATGTTTCTTTTTGTTGGTCAACAGGTAAATGGGCGTTGGCTTCAAACATCACTTTAAGACGACGTGTACCAAAACTTTTGCGCTTACGGTTGGGCAAATCTATGTAACCGTCTGTAGTAAGGTACAGCATGTCACCAGAGTTGAGGTACAAGGTGTTGGCATTAAATTTTTTCCTTGCCCGAAAACTCCACCCTCCAATCGGGGTACGGTCTCCCCTCAACTCTCCCAGTTTACCATCTTTTATATAATACAATGGGCGTTTAGATCCAGTAAAAGTAACCTTGGTGGTTTCATCCAGCATTTTTTCGCATTTGCACAAACACACATCCATTCCTTGATCCATCGTGGCATCCTCTTCTTGGTTAAGCCCCCCTACCAATTTCTCGTGCAGCTTGTCTAAAATTAGGTTGGTCTCATAAATTTGCATTTCATTGACAATTTCATTCAATAAAGAATTACCAATCATACTCATGAAAGCCCCAGGAATACCATGTCCAGTACAGTCTACCACAGCTACAAAGGTGGCTTCTGTATACTGCAAGGGCTTGACAGTCGAAGGAAACTTGCCTTCTTGCCCGTGTACTTTTGCCTCTGCCAATAAGTTTTCTACTTGTGGCTGCTCTTTTACCTTATTTACCCAATAAAAATCTCCAGAAACAATGTCTTTAGGCTGATAAAGTACAAACAAATGATCATCAAACAACTCTTGCAGGCGAGTTCTTCCTGGCAATATAGCATTTTGAATTGCTTGAGCAGCCTGGATACTTTCTTTGGTTTTCTTGCTTTCTTTTTTAAGCTGGACATTGGTTTCAGCAATAAACTCACTCTGGGCAACAATCTCTTCTTGCTGCTGTTTAAGTTCTTCGTTTTGGGTAGCTATTTCTTCCCCTTTCTTGTGCAGTTCACGAGTACGCTCTTTTACTTTTGTTTCGAGATATTCATTGGTTTGACTTTGTAGTTCTAAAATACGGTTACTCACTTGCTCTTTTTCTCGCTTGTATTGGCGATAACGGTCTGCCAAAGCTAATGACAATAATATAATAGCTACTACTAATGAAACTTCGGGGAGGTGATGCGTAAATAAGTTGGATGGTAACAGACCAGTAATTGATAAGCTATAGATCACTACGCTTAATACCACCAATGTCCAGGCGAGTAAGAAAAACCTTGCGGCTACCATTCCTCTCTTATAACATACAATAGCACTATATAGAATGGTAGGCAAACTAAATACATAAAGCAAAGGCAATACTTGAGTAGACAGTATTACACTGAACAACGAAAGTAAACTGGTACACCCATACAAGACCCCAGCTCCTAATAGCATTTTTCGCAAACGTGGGGCATACTTTCTTGTATTTAAGAACACACTAGTATACCAAAATAAACACATGCCTGATACGCCTCCAAAAAAAATCACACTAACGCTCCCCCACCACACTTGGTTTGGCCATAAATGCTGAAAAGTATACCCTTCAAGTGCGGCATTGAACAACCCAGTGGCAAATATAAACAATACATACAGCAGGTATGACTGGTCTTTGGTGCTTAAAAATATAGGTAAATTGTACAGTGCCATCACCAACAATATTCCGAAATACATGCCATACAAAAACTGCTCATTGCTTTGCTGCTTATAAAATGCTTTGGGTATATATAATGTCAGGGGTACTTGTATAGTACTTTCGCTTTGAACCCTTAAGTAGTAAGTTTGCCGTTTGGTACTATTGAGCTGTAACGGGATCACAAAATAACGGCTATCAATGGGTCTTTGAGCAAAGTTTTTTTTATCACCTAAAGATAACTTTTGCCACTTTTCATTTGCTTTGTAATACAACGTAAGATGATCTAACAAGGGGTGTGCAACCTTTAGTAACCATTTTTTTTGGGTAGGATGGTGATTTTGTAAATGAAAACGAAACCAAAATACTGATTTTGAAACGCCAAAGCTATTACCTGGATGCTTCACAGGCACAAAAGCCCGTTGCTTGACTTGTGTAAAATCAAGTGCACCTTGAGTGTCTTCAAAAAAATACAAAGTATTGCTATTAAACGATACTGAAGTTTGCTGATGCGTAATTTTTTGCGGTGCCTGTGCCTGCACGCCTTTCCAAAATAACAGCACACAAATCAGCAGGTTCAAAAAAACTATTTTCTGATTTGGCATAAATATGTAATGGTGTCATAATCTGCTATCTCTAATTAAAACATTTTTAGGCAAAAAATAATCTATGAGGGCGTAAAAATTCTGCAAAATGTCCTTTTTTTACAAAAAATCTCTTTATGCACACCTATTTATATGCTTTTACCTTTAGCATTTTATCTAAACTCACAATCGCATACCCTGCATCCTGCAAATACATTATAATATCGGGTAATGCCTGAGCAGTAGGCATAGTACCTTGGCGACTATGCATTAAAACAATTTCTCCTGAACGTATGCCACTCTTCACTCCTTGAGCTATAGAGTCTTTTACTATTCCTGTCCAATCGAGGGTGTCATACGACCAAATAATACCTTTATATTTATTTGCGTGTACCTCTCCTATGATTACCGAATCTATGTCGCCATACGGGGGACGAAACATTGCAGGACGCCTGCCAATGGCTTGAGCTATGGCATTTTCTGCGGCCAATAAATCTTGTTTGATCCATTGCTTGCTTTTGTTTATATATGATTGATGCGTATGGCTATGATTCAAAATCAAGTGTCCTTGTTTGTATGCCTGTCGAGCAATTTGTGGATACTTTTGTACATAGTTACCTACAAAAAAGAAACTGCCTTTTACCTTATACTTTGCCAATACCTTTAACACTTGAAGCGTTATTTGTCCATCAGGACCATCGTCAAACGTAAGTGCTACCTCTTTTTTGGCAGTATCGCCATTAAAAAAAATAAGTCCAGGGTACCTCATTGCCAACTTTCGTTGTCGTATCCGATAATCCTGTAATTTTTGCATGGCAACAGTACTTAGTTTATAGGAACGCCCTTTGATAGGCATAAACACTTGCGCACGTATGGCAGTATCTGTAGCTAAATGAGACTTTACCTTCGTAGGTTGTGTTGACTTTTTTTTCTTAGTATTTTTTACTTGCTGTAGCTCTGCCCACCATAGCTTATATATCACTGTAGCATTGAATAAATTTAAACCCACAATCATAGAAATCAACAATCTTCTTTTGGCAGTTTTCATCCCTATCAAGATAATAAAAATAAGAGAAACAACCATCTAAACCGTACTGCTTTAGGTATAAACTGGTACAGCTTGGTATATTTAGGGCATAAAAAAACCCTAACCTTATATGGGTTAGGGAGGATTATATCTTATAAGCAAATGATGTTTCTTACTTCGCAGCTTTTTTACGGCGCGTGGTTTTCTTTGGCTTTTCTTCTACTATTACTTCCTCTACATCTGCCAATATTCTACCACAGTGCTCACAAACAATAATTTTCTTACGCTCTCTGATCTCTGCTTGTCTTTGTGGGGGAACCACATTGAAACAACCACCACAAGCGTCTCTTTTTACTGATACTACGGCAAGTCCATTGATCGCGTTTTTTCTGATCTTATTATAAGAGCGCATCAATCTATCTTCAATATTTTTAGATTGTTTTTCACGGTCTTTTAATAATTTGGTTTCTTCGTCCTGACTTTCATTTAACAAACTGTCAAGTTCTTCTTTCTTACCAGCTAAGTCTTTCTGACGCTCATCCAATATTTGTTTGGTTTTATCAACCTCCCCTTTTTTGCTTTCAATTTTGGTTTTAGCTTCCTTTATTTTCTTATCTGCCAATTGTATTTCAAGTTCTTCAGACTCAACCTCTTTGCTCAAAGCATCGTACTCACGGTTATTACGAACGTTCATTTGCTGATCTTTGTACTTCAAAATCAGTTTATCAGCGTCCTTTTTTCGTTGCTTTTTGGCAGATATTTCGTCTTCCCAACCTTTGATTTCTCTATTGAACTTATCGATACGGGTCTCATACCCTGCAATCTCGTCTTCTAAATCTTGTACTTCTTCTGGTAAATCCCCTCGCATTTTCTTTAACTCGTCCATTTTAGAATCGATAGATTGCATTTTGAGAAGTGCCGTTAACTTTTGCGATACTGTCCTTTCCATGAAATTCGTGAATTGTTGATAGGGTTATATTGATGTATCAATAACAAAACCACAATATTCGTAAAATTTTAAGATAAAAACCTACTAATTCTGCTATATTTTAATAAAAATAGTGAATTGGGTTTGTATTATTTTCAGTAATATAAATATTAAGTGCTTCAAAAGCAGGTTTCAAATAATCTCTTAGCAATTCACTAGTGTACTTCTCACTTTCATAATGCCCTATGTCAGCAATCAGAATTTTCCCTTCGGCATCAAAAAACTCATGGTATTTATAGTCAGCCGTGATAAAAACATCAGCCCTTTGTGCCATGGCTGAGCGCAGCAAAAAGCTACCTGAACCTCCACATAAGGCTACTTTTTGAATAGGTGTATCAATTAAGTGAGTATGACGGATACATTTTAACTCCATACATTCTTTCAAATACTGCAGAAATGCTTCGCCAGACAAAGCTTCGGGTAAATAACCCACCACTCCAGCACCTATTGCTAAATTGGTGTTTTCGAGTAATTGTAAGTAATAGGCTACTTCCTCGTAAGGGTGATGCTTTTGCAAAGTACGCACTATTTTACCCTCCAAATAAGCTGGAAAAATCATTTCAAGGCGTTCTTCTTTCACTTCTTCCAGTTGTTCCTTCACCCCTATGGTGGGATTAGTATTTTTATTACCCCTGAAAGTACCCATACCAGTAGCTCTGAAACTACAATGGTCATAATCACCTATTTGCCCTGCCCCAGCCTTACTCAATGCATCTATCAAAGCATTTACATTACTTGGTGGCACAAATACCGTGAGTTTCATTTGGTTTTGTTTTTTAGGAGCAAGAATTTGCACCTTTTCCAAGTTTAACTTTTCTGCTATTTTAAAGTTTACCCCTCCTGTTACATTATCAAGATTGGTATGAATAGCATAAATAGCAATGTCGTGCTTAATAGCTTTGATCACCGTTCGCTCTACATAATTGCGCCCATTAAACTTTTTCAGTCCTTTAAAAACAATAGGATGGTGTGCTACAATCATATTACACCCCCGTTTAATCGCCTCATCTACCACAGTTTCCACTGTATCTAACGATACCAGTACACCTGTTACTTTCATTGCTGGATCACCTACAATCAGTCCCGAATTGTCATAGCTCTCTTGGTATACCCTTGGAGCAAAGTCTTCCAGATGCTTGGTGATTTGTTGTACAGTAAACATTTTTATTTTTAGTTATTTGAGATATGATAAAATTCTAAACACATATAGTATAAGCAAAAAAGTAAATAATAAGTTGAACAAACTCAATATTAATGGTTATCTTAGGTAAAAGAGTTCGAAAACATTTATTTCTGGCATAATCTTACATCCTTTTCAGAAATAAATTTATTCTCACAACTTTTCAACTAAAATCATTGTACAATCTTTTGAAAACCATACCATTAACCTATTTACAAAACCCAAATTATAATTTAGTTTTTTAGGTTGTAATTTGTACTTTTGTGTACTTGTCTAACAACAAACAGTTTACAAGTGTATAGTGAAAAAAATCCATTATGAAAAACGTTGTTATAGAAGAGACGGATACTACTCCAAGAGTAGAGTTTGATTTTGCAAAAGGGCTTTTTGAGTTCAAGGGTTTATCCATTCCAGAAGATACCCAAGGTTTTTATAACCCAATAGCACAAACACTTGAGCAGTATGGGCAAAACCCAACGGCAAAAAAGCACCATCTCACCTTTACTTTTTTATACATCAACACCAGTACCTCAGCTATGGTCTCTCGTATACTTAAGATATTTGAGTCTATTCAGGCTAAAGGTCACCAGGTAAATGTAGTATGGTCTTTTGAGTCAGACGATGAGGATATGAAAGACCTTGGAACCTACTTTAGTTCTTTTACTAACCTTCCTTTTAAGTTTATTCCTCACGAAGAAATTGTTTGAAAAATACTATTAACACCCTCATAAACACACAATATGGGGGTGTTTCGGCTACTACAATTATATTTCTCCAAAATTCTCCTTCGGATTTTTAACAATTCTATTAAAGGTTGTGTTTTGATTTAAAAATTCCGGTTCTTTGTAATTCAATTGAAATAACTTTTTATATGAACAAGGTTGAAGTAGTTCCTTATAAAGAAGATAAAAATAATAAGAAGGCTCAAGTAGCCAAAATGTTTGACAATATCTCTCCCAAATACGATTTTTTAAACCACTTCCTTAGCTTAGGTATAGATATATACTGGCGTAAACGAGCCATCAAACTTTTAAAACCTCATAAACCCTCTCACATACTTGATGTTGCCACTGGCACAGGTGATTTTGCCATTGCTGCCCTCAAAGCAAAACCTACCAAAGTAACAGGAGTAGACATATCGGCTGGTATGTTGGAAGTAGGCAAACAAAAAATTAAAAAGAAAGGTCTGGAGAATGTGATCAGTCTTGAGTTGGGAGATTCTGAAAAACTGGCGTTTGAAGACAATTATTTTGATGCTGTAATCGTTTCTTTTGGAGTAAGAAACTTCGAAAATCTGGAAAAAGGTCTTCAGGATATCTACCGAGTAACCAAACCTGGTGGCAAAGTAGTTATTCTGGAATTTTCAAAACCTACCAGTTTTCCTTTTAAGCAAATTTACAGTTTCTATTTCAAATACATTTTGCCATTAATTGGAAAGATTGTCTCAAAAGACCAGGCAGCTTATACTTACTTGCCCGAATCTGTACACGCTTTTCCTTATGGTAAAGAGTTCGTGAATATTCTTAATAATACTGGATTTAATCATACAAAATGCATACCTCTAACATTTGGCATAAGCTCAATATACACCGGAACCAAATAGTTTATTGTTGCTTTACGCTTGCTTTTTTATTATCTGGTCAGCACTCATTTGCTCAAACAAAAAAAAATAGGGCAACCCGAAGTGTATATAGCAATAGCTACAAAAAAAATAGCCGTAATGCAGGCTCTCGTGCCATTACTGGTAGATCGCGTAATAAAAAACAAATGAAATTCTTAAACTATGGTTTTTTTATTGGCGCAGGTAGCACCAAATACATTGGCGAACATTCGAATGCCCTTGGTACTTCGGCCGATACATCCAGTAATACGTCATTATTAGTAACCCCAAAAAACTCTATTGGGTTATCGCTGGGTTTTGTAATGAATTTTAACCTTAATCGAACCTGGGGGATTCGCTTACTGCCTACTTATAGTATTTACGAACGAAACATAGACTACTTATTTGCCGATTCGAGCAGCACCACTGCCGTGGTTGCCACCAATATGGTAGAAGTACCTCTCTTGCTTAAATACCGTTCTCAACTCAGAGGAACCAAAGGTATGTATTTGGTAGCTGGGGTAAAACCTGCTTTCTCAGTATCAGCCCAAAAAGCCGAAGATAAAGAAATATTACGTGTGGCTAATACCAACATTTCTATCGAATATGGATTTGGGTTTGATGTGTATTTTTCATTCTTCCGTTTCTCTCCTGAAATAAGGTTTTCACATGGGCTTGGCAATATCCTTATTCAAGATAACAACCGCCTAAGTACTCCTTTACAGAGGCTCAGTACTCATAATGTAACGCTGTACCTACATTTTGAATAAAACTGATTTTATTTATAGAGAATATATAGCGCAAGAAACTCATAGTTGTTTGATTACTATGAGTTTCTTGCTTTTTTTTGCAACTTTGACCACCCTATCTACACTAATCAACCAAATGCATATTCAAAGTAATCAACTTTTTAAACCTATTTTTTATGACAAATAAAGTAGCTCTCGTTACTGGGGCGAGTTCAGGTATAGGAAAAGCTACAGCAGAGGTTTTTGCTGATTATAAATTTGACGTAATAATTTGTGGACGAAGACAAGATCGGCTTGAAGAACTGGCAGATGAACTACAAACCAAGGTAAATGTCTATACGCTCACATTTGATGTAAGTAATCAACAAGAAGTAAATAAGGCCATTGGCTCCTTGCCTAAAAGTTGGCAAAATATAGATATACTGGTAAATAATGCAGGTAATGCCCATGGCTTGGCTCCTATCCAAGACGGTGACGTGAGCGACTGGGATGCGATGATTGATATCAACATAAAAGGCTTACTTTATGTAACCAAGGCAATTATACCGCAAATGGTAAACAGAAAAACAGGACATGTGGTACATGTGGGCTCCCTGGCAGGCAAAGAAGCATACCCCAACGGAAATGTATACTGTGCTTCTAAACACGCGGTAGATGCTATTAATAAAGGAATGAGGATGGATTTGCACAAACACGGCATAAGAGTGTCTGCCATTAACCCTGGTCTGGTAGAAACTGAGTTTTCAAAGGTTCGTTTTAAAGGGGATGACGAAAAAGCAAAAAAGACTTATCAGGGCTATCAACCACTTACTGCTACAGATATTGCCGAAACTATTCTCTTTATGGTCACTCGCCCTGCACATGTCAATATTGCCGACTTATTAATCTTACCCACCGCTCAAGCTTCGGCAACAATTGTCAATAAAAAAAACTGAGGTGATTATTCAATCATACGTTGTAAAATTTCACCATTGAGTTCGTGTTTGCCTTCAAAAGTGACCACCTTTGGTGAAATTTGCTTTTCAAGCATACGTTGCCTCTCTGTTTCAAACTGTTTTGTGGTAATTAATTCATCCTGTAAACCGTATACAAACGACAATGATTTGTTTGCCAGCACTGTTTGAGTTTTAGAAAAGTCTACATCTGGTGGAAATCCTCCTGCCCACATCACCAAATGATCAAAACTTATTTTCTGGTCGTATACCCACCTTACTGCAGTAGCTACACCTTGAGAAAAACCCAATACTAAGGATTTCGCTTTTTTTGGAAAGGCATCTTGTTGACAAACTTGTTCATATAATGTATTTAAATAAGATAAATAATCCTCAATTTCATGCAAACGGTCTTCTTTAGTCATCCAACTAGCACCTACCCGCTGATGCCCCTTTAGATAAAAATGTGACAATGCCTCTGGTGCTATTACAAAATTTTTTTGCGGATTCAATACTTCAAATTTTTTGAGAAAATAACGGGCCAACTGTCCATATCCGTGACAAACCCACCATATATTTTCAGTTTGGCTAGTGAGTATACCATAAGTACTATATTGAGCGGTACGCTCTACCTTCATGTGATAGTTATTAATCATATTATGTATGGGGTTATTTGTACTCGAACAAAAAAAGCAGTTGCTGTGCTCAAAACACAACAACCGCTTGTATATTTTTTAATACAATTTTGCCTTACCTCTTAAATCCTAGTACACTGGCAGCACAATAATTTCTGGTGTTTTGAAACTCAAAAGTAAAGTAATAAATACCTGTTACCTTTGGTTTAAAACCGACCACTGCGTGAAATTTCTTTTTACTCTCATCATAACTCGATAGAAGCGTTTTGCCACTGGAAGTAGTAATTGTCACAGAGATTCCTTTGGCATCGGCTCGTCGGTTTGCCATTGTAAGCAAGTAAGTATTGCCCCTACTAAGTATATATGAATATTTAATTTTCTTTTTTACTCCTCCTTGTCCATCGAGGGGGTAGCTTTTTAAAAAAGTGTACCCTCTTTGTCGTTGCAAAGCTGTCACACATTTATCTTTAAATTGCTTCATATTGCACTTTTGTGCAAATACGGATTGGCTACTTAACCCTACAAAGAATACTATGCCCCAAAGTAGTTGTTT
The DNA here is from genome assembly GCF_000169175.1 of Microscilla marina ATCC 23134. NCBI lineage: Bacteria > Pseudomonadati > Bacteroidota > Cytophagia > Cytophagales > Microscillaceae > Microscilla > Microscilla marina. The sequence goes on along the minus strand of NZ_AAWS01000010.1, from coordinate 134,362 downwards.
CATCATTCAGCCTCAGATTGCTATTAATTTAACTTACTATTTTCTTGCGTATCGCTTTCGATTTAGTATAAATCTTCTCTAAATCTTTCGCATCTATTTTAAACTCTGTTTTCTGTCTTTTTGAAGAGTACACCAATACGTTGAGTTTACCCATACGTTCAGCTTTATATACTGTTTTTACAGTAGTTCCTCCCTTCAATTTAAAGTTATTAAACAATTTACGCAAATCTTTTAATTCCCCAATCAATTTCTTTGTTTCATCCCCTTTGCTATATTTTTTAAGTATTTCTAAGAGTTGATCTAAAATAATTTTTTGCTGGGCAATTTGCTCATTTAACTCTTTTATTTCAAAAGCTTTAGCTGCATTTGGTTTTTTGCGTGCTACTGCACAAGTCAAGTATAATGTTTCTAACCACCCTCCTGTAAGTATCAAAGCTGACAAATTGGCTTTTTTTTGCTCCCACAAATCATTATTCATTTTTTCAAATGTACCACTTGTCTCAGCCAACAATGCATTGAGGTTGTTCTCAAGTGCCAGGGTAGTAATAGCGCCAAGGTCAATATGTTTGCCTAGTTTTAAGCCATCAGCCATTGTTTTTACAGCACTCAGGTAGCTAAAGGCATTCTGGTTATTCTGATAAATATTAATGTATCCTAAGTCGGTACTGTATATGCCAAGATTCAGTGCTTTTTTAAAGTCGCCTTGATACTTGTTTTTATTAGCCGCAGCATTCAACAATTTTTCATTGTATTTTAACCCTGCTTTTTTTATGATACTTGACACCTCCACAGGGGAAGGAAACGACTGTATCATTTTATTCAATACGTCTGTCTTCTCTGTTTTTTGTGACCACCCAAAAGGTGTTGTCAATAAACAAAGTACTACAATGTAAAGTGTTTTCTTCATCTGTATAAGTTTTTCATACATTACTCTTATAAGAGAGCTCAAAAGTGCAATTAGCCCAATGTTGAGGCTATTTGCTTTAGTTGTGGTTATATTTTTCGTTTGCCTGGCAAACCTTAAGGTTACTTTACAATTTTTGCCCGGATTTTACCAGTCATATCCAAAATCTTCTTCAAATCATTTGGGTTAATTTTAATACTACTGGTAGTACTTTCCTGAACAATCAATTCACCGTTTACTTCTTTTGTTGTAACTTCACCTTCTTTGTAATCTATTTTAAGATTTTTATAAAGTTTCTGTAAACTTGTCAAGTCATAAGTCAAAGCTTTCATATCTGAGCTTTTATATTTTCTCAAAATAGGTAACAACTGACTCAAGACTAACTGTTGCTCTGCTATTCTAACATCTAATACTTTACTTTGTTTCTTTTTTGCTATTTCACAAGTTAAATATAAAGACTCAATCCAGCCACCAGCTAACATAGCTACCGATAACTCATCTTGTCCATTTTTTTGAAAGTGCTTATTGATCTCCTCAAAAGTACGAGTGGTTTCATCTAATAGCGCATTTAAATCATTTTCCAAGGCTAGTTTCGTGATATTTGCATAATCGATATACTTACCTATACCTAAAGACTCTGCAATTTTTCTCACACTGTTCAGATACATAAATGCATCAGTATTTTCTTTGTATATAGCAGCATAACCCAAGTCAGTACTGTATACCCCAAGATTAAGTGCTCGTGCATATTTGCTGCTATATCCTTCTGCTTTATCCGAAGAGTTCAGAATAGACTTATCATAGCTTGCTCCTACATCTTTTATCAACGCAGATAGCTCTACTGGAGAAGGCATGATATTACCCAGTATTTCGCCGTTGTTTTTTTGAGCTTGTACATTCACTCCCAAAAGTATTAAGAAGGTTCCCAAAAAAAGCTTTTTTGTAAGGTGAGAAATAATAACTTTATTCATAACACTGACATTATTTTAGTTTATGTTTAAATCATCTCCATAAAATATGTCAAAATTAACATACTTTATACAGCCAAAAAAACTAAGATGATTTAGGTTTAATTATTTATTGTAACAAAAAGCACTAATCAAATCTCTTACAAAAACGATATTTGATAATAACTATTGTAATTATATGGATTTTTGGATCAATTTACCAATTTTTCGCCACATAACAGACCCGTCCATTTATTTATGTTTTTGTAGTACAATGATTGATATTTATTGTCTGCCTACTTGTTATGTAAGAGTTACAATAAGGGCAAAAAAAATACTCAGTCTCTTATAAACAAGACTGAGTATTTTATATGTATCAAAAAATATTTTAGTTAATAATCTTACCTCTAATCTCTTTTGATGTTTGTAATATTTTGTTTAGATCATCGGCAGTGAAATTAATCTTAGTAGAAGTATTATCATCTACAATTAAGATTTCATTGTTATCCTCATCTTTTTTGGTAGTAGTTGTAGGATCGTTGTACTGAAAATCTATTTTCACGTTTTCATATATCTTTTGTAACTTATTTAAGTCTACAATTAAATTCTTTACATTGGGCAATTCCTCATAGAATGACAGTAAAAGAAGCAACTGCTCTAAGATAATTTTTTGCTCACCAATACGGTTGTTTAATAACTCATTAGGCGATTTCTTGGCAATTTCGCACGTAATGTATAAAGACTCTAACCAACCTCCAGTTAAAATAAGGATTGTTAAGTCGGCACGACCTATATCTTGTAAATGGTCATTGATTTTTTCAAGGTTGGTATTGGTCTCCAAAAGTAATGAGTCTAAGTTGTTACTTTTAGTGGCTAACCTTTTGATTGTTTTAAAATCAAAGAACTGACCAATATTTAACCCATCTGCCATTTCCTTTACTGAGTTTAAGTAATAAAGAGCATCTTGAGTTTGCTCATAGATATTGGCATACCCAAGGTCAGTACTATAAATTCCCAGGTTCAACGCTTTCTTATAGTTAGTGTTATAACTGGAAATGTTATCTGCCGAGTTCAACAGTTTTTTGTCATACTGTATCCCTAAGTCCTTGATAAGAAATGAGATTTCAAGAGGCGAAGGTATAGACTTTACAATATCACTCAATACTTCCCTCGATAATTTTGGATGCGCATTCTTTTTAGTTGTAGCTTCAGTTTTAGTAGTATCTTTTGCAGTCTCAGGATCTTTCTTTTTCTTTTTCTTCCCTCCATCACAAGCCACAAGAAATACAAATAAAATCAGAACTATGCTTATACCTTTTGTTTTCATATGAGGATACAGTAACGATTTCATTTTCAACAGGTTAAATTATTTTAAATACTTTATTTTCAGTTCGATACAATTTTACAAAAATCTCACCAAACAGGACTAATCTTTCTTTTGTATTTTACTTTTTCTAAATAAACTTTTTAAACTACCAAAGAATCCGAAATACAATCTAAGCTTTCCCAAAGAGTCTAAAAATTTCTTAAAGAAATTAAAGTAAAGAGTAATATACATCATAAATGTCAAAAGCCAGATTACAGCAATGTTAAAGTAGTACGTATCAAAATACTTGCCAGCAAAGTGTTTGCGAGGAGCATAAAAATGCGCTCTGTAATCATACCAGGCAGTAGGTGTAGGGTCTTTGTAAACTGCATTTTTTTGTCGTAATAACCTACCTTTATATTCCAAAATATGCTCCAATGGTTTTGCTGGTATAGTAACAGCTCTATACAATTGATCATTGAAGTATTTCTTTCTATACTCAGTTATTTTATAATTTTCATAGTCTTTTTCCATTTCAATTTCTTTCGTCTCTTTCTCACGGCTTACCTTGATCATTTTCCTATTTGATACATCCATCAATGAATCAAGGTATACTTTGATCTTGTCTGCTACTTTACGGTTATACCCTTTAGGAGTCAAGTCTTTGTCCAAGTTTACCCCTTTCAGGTATTTGGCTTTAAACTCTTTATCAGCTTCTATTTCTGCCTTTAACAGCTCTAGATCGTCTTGAATCTTCTGATTAATAGAGTCATTTTTTTTCTCTACCTCAGTGTTATCAGCAATTCTATAGACAATTTGCTCCATTGTGGGTCCCCACAAACTACTTAGGTAAGAATATCTTTTTTCTGTTTTTTCATAATCATAGTAATCAACCTCAAAAGGATTGGATTTATATTGATTCACAGCAATGGCTTCATAAGCCCACCGCGAAATCATGATGTCTGCCACAAAAGGCACCACCCCTTTGTCTGCTATGTCGGCGTTCATCTTATCATAATGAAATATCAGTCCACTCAATATAAGTTGGGGTATGAGAAGTATAGGAATAGTAATGTAGATCGTAATGACTGAATTAAAGGTTGAAGAAATATTTAACCCTAATACATTGGCAAAACAAGACGCAGAAAACAGCACCACCCAATAATTGACAAGTTCGCCGTGCACCTCTAAAATTGAGTTTCCTATCAACACAAACAAAAAACTTTGAATGGCTGATAATAAGAATAGAATAATAATTTTTGAAGACAAATAACTAAACCTGCTTAAGTTCAGAAAAGCCTCTCTCTTTTGAATTTTCCTGTCTTTTATTATTTCTTCGGCACTCACAGTGAGCCCCATAAACAGCGATATGATAATACAAATAAGAACATACCCAGGAACGTTGTCGTTATGCTGGAAGATGTAGCTGCCATCAGGTCCATTTTGAAAACGAATAACATAAGCTAATAAAAATGCCAGTACGGGTGCTTCAAGCAGGTTTATTAACAAATATTGAGTATTACTAATCTTTGCTAAAAAATCACGAGTGGTGAAAATGACCGACTGCTTGAATATATTAGGTACATTCAAAGACGCAGGGGGCTTTTCGTGTACCACCTCTGTTTCTGGAACAGGTTCAAATTTATCCCTATACCTTATATTCCACTGTTTAGAGTTGATTTTTCTCTTACCAGTATATCGCCCAAATTCATCAACTACTTCATCTTCTATAATATTAAAGACTTCCTCAGGGTTGATATTGGCTGTTTCATTGTCTACCTGATTGGTTGCTCTTCGGAAATAAGATACAGCTTCAATCGGGTTGCCATAATAAATAGGATAGCCTCCTTTATCCATGATAATCATCTTATCAAACATTTTGTAAATGTCTAAAGATGGTTGGTGAATTATCACAAAAATAAGCTTTCCTTTCAGGGTAAGCTCTTTTAATAAATCTATTACATTTTCAGAGTCTTTAGATGACAGACCAGAGGTGGGTTCATCAACAAACAATACTGAAGGCTCCCGAATAAGTTCAAGTGCTATGTTCAGCCTTTTACGCTGTCCACCACTAATTTTTTTATTCAAAACGCTTCCTACCTTCAACGAGGCAATATGATCTAAACCTAGGCTTTTCAGGGTATCCATTACCCTTTTATGAAGCTCTTCTTTGTTTAAATCTTTGAAACAAAGCTTTCCATTAAAATATAAGTTTTGATATACAGTAAGCTCTTCAATCAAAAGGTCATCTTGTGCTATATAACCAATGACTCCTTCTATTTCGCTTTTGTTCTCATGTAAGTCAACGCCATTGATATATAAATGACCTTTAGAAGGTTTTTCAATACCAGACAGGACGTTTAAGAGGGTGGTTTTACCTGCTCCACTACCTCCCATAATTCCCATGAGCTTTCCTTGTGGTTCTGATATGGTAATGTCTTGTACACCTATGGTACCGTTGGGAAAACGAAACTCAAGATTTTTTGCTGTAAAAGAAAGTTTAGTATCCTGAAGTGTTTGCAGAAACTTACCTTGTACATCGCTATAATAAAGCGTAGTGCCAAAGGGAGTTTTGATATTACTACCAGTAGAGTATAAGTATACTTGATTGGTTTTCATTGTAAAACCGTTGAGTTTTACATCTTCTGCACCAGTATATTTTACAAAGTAAGTAGCGTCTCCTTCTTCCAGGGAAATTCTCAAAATCATAATTTCTCCCTGCAGCTTTTCTGACAAGATGTGTTTTGCCTCAGGATTGGTCAGTTTATCACTACTGCTTACTACAAGAATATTAGGAGAGTTAAGCTCTGGAATGGACGCAGTGGGTTTGATTACAAAACTTTCGATGAGTTTATAATCACTTTTTAGATTAAAAGCATCTGATACAGTACTAATAATCTCTTTTCGTTGGTCTGTAAAGTTACCATCAGAAGCTACCAATTCGAGTAACTTTACAAGAATAATTATTTTTTGAGGTTGGGCTAATTCTTTATTAATATCCCGGCAATATCTTAATATTCTTACCATCTCCCTCATTTTGATTTTATCAAAACCAGGATTTGGGTAATTAGAAACATCATCATACAATTTAGTGTATGCCTCAACAGAGTCTTGATCCAGTTCTTGCCTAAAATAGCTAACAACAAAATCGCGCTCTCCTTTTCTGGCTCCACCATCTTGCTTTGTGATGATACCAAAAAGGCGTGTAAGGGCTTCTAATATTTTTTCACTCATATCAAATTACTACCCAGTATGGATGATTTTTAGAATTAGTCCGGTGAAAATTATTTTTTGTTAGGTTACAGATGTTTCTGCTACTAACACATACGAGCAAAGAGTGCCCATAGAAAGGTTAGGGAAAATAAGGTTATTTTCCCTAATGATATTTTAATTAATAAGTTTTAAAATCAAAAGGCACTTCTACCAACTCAGAAAACTCTGTTCCAGCTTCTTCCATATCTTCGTCATCTTCATGAAAATACCAATTAATAGTGGTACTTTCAATTGTTTCCAGTTTAGATAAAATATCCAAGATCAACTTTGATGAAGCAGTATTGAAGTATTCTAGCTTGAAAATAAAAACCGTTTCTGGGTTAGGGTCTGCTCCATATTGATCAAGCCAATCTAATATCGGTTGATAGAATTCAGCTGAGTCTTCTGGTAAAGATCGTCCAGAGATCTCAAAAATGCCATTGTTCTTATCTAAGATTATTTTTGGAGTATCCTCAGTACCATCTTGGTTTATAACTTCCATATTCGTATGAATTACTATTATTTTGATTAATTTTTATCTATAAACTAAGTGCTTTTATACTCATAAAGAGAGAATGAGGGTACTATTCAAAGCACTGTAAATTATTGGCAATAATAATGAAAATCAGTAGCTAATCTACTTTTTTTCTTCTTTATTTCTGCTAATGATTGTCTTCAGTGAGAAGAATGAAAAGTGGTCGTCAATGGGTTCAAAATCGAAGTGCAATTTTTGCCCAGACTTTCTGGCCATGTCTACAAAACCCAAGCCAGCGCCACCTTTTTGGGTAAGCCCTTTTCCTCCTTCGCCTTGTTCGCGTCCTTTTTTGATAATCTCCTTATATAAAGTCTTTAGCCCATCTTTGTCTAAGCTATTAATGTGTTCCAGTTTGGTTTGCAGTATTTCTACTTTGGCATTTACCACCGGATTTCCAGACGTAACGATGTATTTATCTTCTTCTTGACCAATCATAAAGACTGCACTACCATTTGGTAATTCTATCTCTTCTTCCTCCTCTGAGTCTTCTGCGTGTTTTACAATATTCTGAAGACACTCTACCATTACGTTGAAGACTTTTCTTTTGATATTAGAAGTTTCACCGATGGCATCCATATTTCTTTCGGCCATAGCCAGCACAGATTTGGTAATTTCTTGAGTAAATTCCCCTTCATAAACCAATATTAGGCTCCGCTCCACCATCGTCTTATGTAACTCATAGATATACTTCATAAGTCTTTATGTTAATAATTTTTTTTAAGACTATCTTATAATATCAAGTTAGTTTGAAACCCACTTCAACTTTGCAGTATGTGAGGTTGATAATATACTTTTAAATGTAACAATTCTTCTCGAAATCTTCTAAAAATCACGTCTAGAATTTGATGCCTATCATCAATACATCATCTGTTTGTTTATTATTTGCTTTCCATTTGTCAAATTCGTCATCCATCACTCTTTCCACTTGACTTAATCCCAAATTAGCATTATTTTTTATAATTTCCCTAATTCTTCTAGGAGAGAATTTTTTATTTTTGGGTCCGCCAAACTGATCAGGGAAACCGTCTGAAAACAAAAAGAAATAGTCACCTTCTTCGTAGTTTATGGTTGTATTTGTAAACCTAACTCTATTCTTGTACTGGGCGCCTCCAATAGGGAATTTATTACCTTTTATTTCGTACAATTCATTTTTAGATGTAAAGTACAATGGTCGATGAGCCCCTGCATATTCAAGTTGATTTTTCTCCTTATTAATTTTACAAAGGGCTATATCCATTCCATCTTGTGTAGAATTGTTACTTTCGTTTTGTTTAAGTGTTCTAGTTACTCCTTCGTCTAATAGGTCAAGAATTTCGGCTGGGCTTCCTCCGCCTTCTTCTTTTACTATATTGTTGAGCAAGAAATAACCAATCAAAGAGATTAATGCTCCTGGAACACCGTGTCCTGTACAATCTACTGCGGCTAAATAAATATCGCCATTTTTCTCTAAAAACCAAGGAAAATCACCAGAAACCACATCGCGTGGGCGATACATAATAAATGATTCTTCTAAATATTGTTGTATATACCTTGTATCCGGCAGAATGGCTTCTTGGATACGCTTGGCATAGTTAATACTTTCTGTAATTTTCTTATTTTTGTTTTGAATATCTAACTCGATAATCTTACGCTCAGTAATATCATGCGATACCAGTAGTACAGACTCGATGTTGTGTTGATCATTGTATTCAGGAATGGCATTAATCAGCATGTTTCGTTTACCCATAATAGACGGGAACTCAACATCCATATTTATTTTCTTGTTTTTATTACGTACTTCATCTAATATATTACGCCAAGAACTAATGATCTCTTCATTCAAATCAATATCAGAGAGGTGTTTTTGCAAGTATTCATCTTTGCTTTTCCCTGTATATGTCTCAATGATAGGGTTGATATAAAATACCCTTCCTTCTTTATTAATACGTGTAATCAAGTCAGGCGAATTTTCGGATAATGCTTGCATTTGTCCTCTCATTCGCTGCTCTGATTCAGCCCTTCTTCTTTCTGTAATATCCCGTGCATTTACCACAATTCCATTAATTGCCGGGTCAGAAAGTAAGTTGGTGCCGGTTGCTTCCAACCAAATCCATATTTTATCACCATTTTCATCCAGCTGCTTGGTAGCATAACTAAACTGAATGGTTTCTTGTTCATAAGGATTTGCAATTAGTTTTTCAAACATTTGTTCTACGGCAAGAACTCCCTTACGGTGTACATATTTAATGTCTTTTACACCAATCATCTCGTTCTGCGAATAGCCCAAAATCTTCTCTACCGAAGGACTGATATACTTTACAGTTTTATCTTCATCGTAAATGGTAATTACCTCAGAAGCATTTTCAAGTAACAGACGTGTTCTATTACTTGCCTGTTGTACTTCGTCTACTTTTATCTCAAGCTCAGCCTTACTCTTTCTTAATGCTTCGGCAGTAGCTTCTGTTATTTCTGCACTTTGTTGCAAAGCCTTGGTTTTATCCAGCAGCTCTCCACGCATTTTCATTTCATCTTTCAGGTGGCGCTCTGTTGTTTCACGTACTTTGATATTAAATACCGCTCGTGCAATTAAGTCACTTACTTCTTTTACAAAGTTGACTTCACGTTGATTAAACTTTTCAAAGCCCGCAAACTCGAGTACTCCATATACTTTCTCTCCATTTCCATCATCAGTAATCAAAGGAGTAAGTAATATAGATTTAGGTTTACGGTCGCCTAACAATCCAGAAGTGATCGTTACATAGTCGTCTGGAACTTCGGTTCTTAAAATAGTGGCTTGCTCTATAGCAGCTTGCCCTACCAGACCTTCAGCAAACTTGAACTTAACATTTAAATATTTCTTTTTATTATAGGCATAACTTGCATTCATTTCAAGGAACACATCTTCTGGGTCTTCATCGTTTACAGTATAAAAAGCTCCTTGAACTGCACTTATTTTTTTGGCTATATAAGCAATCACTTGCTCTCCAAGTTCTGTAATACCACTTACCCCTCCCAGAATATCACCGATTTCAGCCAAACCAGTTACAATCCAGTTACGCTCGTCGTCACGGTGTGCCGATTGTTGAATGCTATCACGCATGGTAAGCAAAGCTATACCAAGAGTATCTTTGTCGCTTACGGGTTTAAAGTTAGCTTGGTAATCTCCTTCTCCAATCTGCCTGGCAAAGTCAGCTGTTTTCTTCAATGTACCTACCAACTCATTTAACTGTACAGTCATTTCTCCTATTTCATCAGTAGTTGACTGTCTTAGTTTGTCAGGTAGAATACCTTTTGCTAACAGGTTGATTGTATCTTTCAACACCAATAGTGGACGGATAAGAAAACGTGAGAAAGCAAAACCTATTACAATTGACAGTAGTGTAATAACTGCTCCCACAATCAAGAAAGTCTCAAACAACTTGTCAGTAGGTTCGTTTACCTCCTTTTGGTCAACTTTTACAGTAACCCCCCAATCAATGGATTTAATATTACGCCAAGTGGCCAATACCTCTTCTCCACTATAGTCTAATGTGACTTCTGATTTTTTTGTATTTTTATCACGAATTGAGCGCTGAGCAGGAATACCAGTACGGCTTCCTATTCTAATTTTTTCTAAACCAGACTTATGACGTGAAGGGCTCAAGAAGGTTGCATAGTTTCTGTCTTTTTGCACCAACATGGTTTCTCCTGTTGAACCCAACCCTGTCGAGTCTTTTACAAGATTGTAGATATAGTTCAGATTAATTTCATAAATAATCTTGCCTATATTGGCATTGCGGGCATCTGCTCCATCTACTTGGGCAAGCGCGTATAGAGTTCTATTTTTTTGACTTACTCCACTAAACAAAACGCCGCCTTGACTGGTACCTCGCATTACGTCGGTACCAAAACCACGTAGTATGGAGTCAATGTTTTGCCCTCTGTCTTCGGCTTGATACAACAGGCTCCCTGTGTTATCTGTCAAATAAACGTTTTTTACATCTTTATAACCGATGATATTGTTTACAATGATGTTGAGTTGAGTATTGAGTGCTTCTTTTTTCTCGGTAGTAATGGAGGAGTCTTTTTGAGAAAGGTTGGCTTCGGCAAGTATTTTTTGTTGTACAACCTGAAGTTCTTTTCCAAACTGTATTTCGTTTTTGATATTATCGAAAAAGGTCTCGATCTTTTGAGCTTTAAGGTTGGCTACTACATTGATTGCCTCAGCATAACGACTGTTGATGGAGCCCTTACTCAGGTTATAAGCAATAATACTCACCACAATCACAGAGGCAAGCACCACTCCAATAACCAACGCAGTAATTTTAGTACCTATTTTTAGTTTTTTAAACATAACTTAAAACTCAATGTTAGTCTTTAGGCTTGTTTATATTGATTAAGCAGTTATTTTATTCGTTTCTATTTCGTTTGCCAAAAGTAGTGCCACTTCTTTTAAAAAGAGTTCATCTTTTTGATTAAAACTTTGGAAAGAAGCAATTTCAATTACCCCAAGTACTTTTTCTTGTTCGTTTTTGATAGGCACTAAAATCAGATTGGTAGGAGATGATTTTCCTAATCCTGAAATTACTGATATATACCCTTCTGGAATAGAAGAAATATTCACCAGTCTACCATCTTTAGCTACCTGACCAGCAAGTCCTTCACCAAATTCATAAGTAAGGACTTTACTTTCGGGCAAATAGTAAGCATAACCCGCAAAAAGCTCTATTACTTTTAATTCACTTTCTTTTTGCTTGGTCAAGAATATAGCTCCCTGAACAGCTTCCAAGTCATTAGCAACTGTCCAAAGAACTTTTTCCATTTTTTTATGTTGTAAATCAAAGTGTTGTTCCAGAATAGCCCCTACCTCTTGAATACTTTTCACAGATGTATGGCTTTTGGTGATATTGTCTACACCATCTTGATCGGATGAGTATTGGTTTCCTTGATTATTGGAAAAACTTACAATTTGTGTAGAATCTCTCCCTCCTAACAAAAAGAAGAGAAATGCCAGAAAGCCTAGCGTAATTTCTACGCATATCATAATCATGAGTTTCCCCATAGCTTTACCAAGCGTCTTCTTTTGTTCGTCGTCAACAAGTTGTAAGTCGCTTTTCAGGTCACTCATCCAACTGAAGTAATAATTCACTAAAAGAATTACTCCTACAATAAAGGAGACAACCATAACCCCACCTATTATTCTGAAAACCGATTTCATGCAATCATTAGTAATTAAGCAATTTTACAAGTTTTGTGTAACTCAAGTAAAAAGTCAATAATCCGATTCACACTCAGCACATGATCTATTTCTGTAATTTTTATAGCAGAGCTTGGCATTGTGTCAATCAGACATTCTTTGGGGTCTTGTACCAAAGTTAGCCCTCCCCTATCATGAATTTTTTTCATACCAAGTGCGCCGTCTTTATTTGCACCAGACAACAATATGCCAACCAGTTTATCGCGGTAAGCATAAGCTGCTGTCTGCAGCATCATATCAATTGAAGGTCGCGAATTATTGATGAGTTCTTCGGTTGATAAAGCAAAAGTGTTGCCTAATTCTACACAAAGATGATAATTTGCTGGTGCCAGATAAATTTTCCCCCTTTTAATAGTTTCCTTGTCGTAAGGTTCTTCTATTTTGATATTACTTTTAATATTCAGTGCTTCTACAAACCCATTGCGCACATGACGCAATCGGTGTAAACACATCATGATAGGAATATCAAAATCTTTAGGCAAACTACTCAAGATTTTACTTATTACCTGAAAGCTTCCAGCCGACCCACCTATGACAATTGCCTTATATGTTTTTGTTATATTGAAATGAGTCATAAGATACGTAAAGTGTAGTCTTCTGTTAAGAGCAATTTAATCTTTTACTTTTTTATAAATTTTTTCCTCGTTACTTACTACTATAAATTTGTTGGCTATTTCACACCAAATCAAGGATTCTTTTGAACCAACTACTAAGTAACTGTACTTGTATAAGCTTTCGTGAAACATTTTCAGTACCTGATTTTGCAATGTCTGATTGAAATAAATCATCACATTACGGCACAGAATGAGGTCAAATTTAGAAAATGAGGCACCCTCTACGAGGTTATGTGCCTTAAACTGTACCCCCTCAACCAAGGATTTGTCCATTACAGCTTTGTTGTTCTCTTCTTTGTAGTACTTGTCTAAACTAAAATTGCCTTGAAAGCGAATGTAGTTTTTTTGATTAAGCTCCATGTTTTTCAAGGAGTAGGCTCCCTGACCGGCTTTCTCTAAGATGGCAGTGTCTATGTCAGTAGCTACAATCCGGGCACGGTCTAACAAATCCATTTCCTTAAGCAAAATAGCCATCGAAAAGACTTCTTCTCCTGAAGAACAACCCGCATGCCAAATGCTAATGTTTTTGTTGTTCAACAAAATGTTAGGAATCACATTGTCGCGTAGTTCTCTCCAAAACGAAGGGTCACGAAACATTTCTGTAACATTGACAGTGATTTCAGATAAAAAATCATGAAAGAATTTCTCATCGCCCGTTGATAGTCTTTCACAGAGAGCCTCTATTGACGAAAACTTGTACAGTTCTATGATCCGCTGAATGCGCCTTCGGAAAGAAGACATTGCATAATTAGAAAAGTCGTAGTCATAGTTCTTTTTTACTATGTCGACCAATGTGCGTAACTGTGTTATTTCAATCTCTTGCATAATAATTCGCGCATATTGTTACACAAGTGTAAGTAGTGAACATTTATGATTTTTTTATTGATGAAACTCTTCTTGCTTGTATGATTTGAGTATGTAATTGACTTAACTAGCACACTAAATCCCTGACCTGGTATTTCGATGATTTTTGCTTTTTGACTTTACCTCAAGAAACAAACTTCATTTTAAATATGGTAGTACAATTTAGTAGTCAAAGATAGAGTTTTGTAACTCACTTTGTTTGCTATTCACAAGACAATACAGGTACAAACTTTTTGTAATATTAAGAAATAATTTGAAATTATTTTTAATCTGATGTTATATGTTTTGCGATCTTAAAGAAAGAAGCTTGAAGTTAAAATTTCACAATTACTCTACACTTATATAATTTCTAAAACAAATAATTGATGTTATAAATTGAGTCACCCCTGATACATTGTATAAGTGAGTGTTGATTGTCAAAAGTATGTAATAAAGAAAAAACATTTGGTATTTTCTATGTAAAAGTTTGATTAGTATAACAAAACAGACAAGTTCATTTTTTGTTAGTTAGTATTTTACTTATGGTTACTACCATGAATCAATTAAATGTTTAACTTTGTGCTTGTTTTAAACTAATAATTAGTTGAAAATACGTTTGTTAAGTTTTTCTCGCCTTTCCTTATTCATTAATGCATAATAGTTGATTTTTTGGAGAAAACATAATAATATTTTAAACTTTATAAATTACTCTTATCTATGAAGGTGGTTATACCTGTTGCTGGCATAGGAGCTAAACTTCGCCCACATACACACACACAACCTAAAACACTGGTACCTATTGCAGGCAAGCCCATGCTTGCACACATAGTTGATCAACTTATAGAAGGTGGTATAAAGGAGTTTATTTTTGTTTTAGGATATTTAGGTGACAAAATCGAGTCTTTTTTATTGCACGAATATGGCGATCGCATTACTATGGACTTTGTGGTACAGGAACCCAGAGAAGGCTCTGCCCATGCGATATGGATTAGCCGTGAACATATCAAAGATGAAAAAGAAGTGTTGATTGTATTGGGTGATACTATAGCCAATGTAAACCTGGAAGCGATTTTCAAGTCACCCCACTCTATTGTTGGAGTAAAAAAAGTAAGTAATCCACTAAATTTTGGTATTGTAGAAACCAACAAAGAAGGAAGAATTAAACGGCTGGTTGAAAAGCCACGCATTCCTAAATCAAACCTTGCACTAGTGGGTATTTACAAGATTACCAATACCATGACTTTATTAAATGCTATACAGCATTTGATAGAAAATGACATACGCACTAACAATGAGATTCACTTGACAGATGCTCTAATGCAAATGATTAATCAAGATGAACGTATAGATACTATTCAGGTAGACAATTGGTTTGATTGTGGTAAAAAAGAAACGTTGCTTGAGGCAAATGCTATATTGCTGAACTTAAGTGAGTATAGAAATAAAAAATATCCAGAATACCCCAAGACTATTATTATCCCCCCAGTAAGTATAGGCGAAAACTGCCAGATACATCACTCTATTATAGGGCCTAACGTGGCCATTGGTGACAATACCATTATGGAGCACACTATAGTAAAAAACACTATTATTGGCTCATTTAGCCAGTTGAAAGATGTAATTTTAGAAAGCTCTATCATTGGCAATGATACATCACTTACAGGTTTAAACCAAAGCCTAAACATTGGTGATAACGCTGAAATAAACTTAGGTACTCCTCATTAGTCTATTGAGTTACTTCTTAACCACTACCAAACATAAGTGATCATTGGCAGCCTCGTGGTTAAAGTAATAATCTAAAACTTGAGGTTGATGGTTGATCAAGAAATAAAATAAAAAATCTCTCACCTCCTGCTTGGTTATCACTTCTAAATTGTATGTTGCCATATCGACCCACCTATATGAAACACCTATTTTAGAAAGCATTTGATTCATACGATGCAAAAATTTACTTGCCCAGGTTGTCCTATTATTTTTAATTAGATTAAAAGTTTGGCTTACCACTAAAGCCTCTCCTGCGGCCAATTTATTAAACTGGTACAAAAAACTCACAAAAGCCTGCTCTTTGGGATACATAAACTCAAAAATAAGTTGGTTGGCAACACCTGTTTTTTTCGCTAAATGCAGTGCCACACGATTTTTAGTGTGGTACAAGCTTGTCCTGGCATATGTGCCTGATTCAGCAGTTTTTTTTGCTTTATAGTACTTATACATTTGATCATACCAACCGTTGGGCAACGCTTTCTTAGACTTTGGATGCCATTGATGGTAAATAAGCAGGTTTTGAAGAAAACCCTTTGAAACCACGCCTACTTGTTCTAGTTGGCGAGCAAAATCTATGTCTTCGAGCCCCCATAGCTTGTAAAAATCATCGTACCCTCCTATTTTTTCAAAAGCTTCTTTTTGAAATCCCAACACTCCATAGTTGGTTACATCAGAGGTTTTTTTGAGGGTTTTCCACAGGCAAACAGTGTCATCAAATAATAAATGGTGTTGTTTAAATTTTTTTGGTAAGTAATAATAGCTATATCTTATATAGTGGGTAGCTGAAAGGGCAGAATAAGTAACCTCAATAAAGTCAGGTGAAAAAATAAGGTCGATATCTATAGTAACAATATAAGTACCCTTTGTATACTTCATGCCTGTATTGAGTGCCCGCGAACGATTCCAAAACATGCCTCTTGTATCCGTATAAAAATACTGAACAAAAGAGAATGAATTTACCAAATGCTGTACTTGCATGCTATACTTGTCGCTACTACCATAATCTAAAAAAATTAACTCAAAGTTTTGGTTAGTTTGCCAAGCCAACGACTCCAAACATTTTTTTACTCGTGTAATATCACGATTGCGATAAACCACAACTAATGATAATAAAGAAGTAGATGTTGCCTTTTCCAATTGACCAATTATTTAACAATGTATTTGTAACAGGCATACTCATAGGTTTGCATATCTATTTGATGCCCAAGGCTATCTATTTGGTCTAACTGGTACTGTGCCGGAGAGTTATGCTCAACTAAAAAGTCAAGGGTAGTTTGTGGTGGTATCACATCGTCTTGCCCTCCTAGTATGATAGAATAAAATGGCTGAAAAGACGCAACAGTAGTTGGGGTAACTATTTGTTGAATTATTGACTGAAAAGCCAGTGCAGGATTAAACAATAAAGCTTTACATTGCAAATGAGGCGCCAACCAATACCCCATAAAACCTCCTGCCGAACTACCTACAATATAGTTTATCTCACGTTTTTTAGCTCCATCGAGTAAGTAGGTAAAGGTATGTGGATTTTCTCGGTAATTTAACTGAGGAGCCCACACATTGTCGGCAATGCTTTGTAACACAGCCACTTTGTCGGGGCGTGGACTACTGTCTAAACCATGAATATATAATAAGTTCATCGGGTAGTTATTTTTAAAGTGTTCCGTCCCACTTCCACCAATAATATACAGGAAGTAGAATTAAAATAATGGTAGTGAGTATACTCACCCAACGCATCTTACGTGCTAAGCTTGCGTGTTGCTGGTGTAGTCTTGGCTTAAATATTTGCAACAGAAACGCCCCAAGCAATGCCCCAGCCAGCAGGTAATATCCACCAAAAAAGACATATCCGATCAGGTAGTGCTTTGCCCAAAATATATCATACAAACAATTATGTGACGGTAAACCATAAATGTACTTTACAAAAAACTGCTTGAGGCTATAGATGCCTGAAGTAATAAAGGCAAAACCCAATATAAGGTTTAGCCAAGCCAAGCGCTTACTAGTTAGCAAAATAGTGGTTAGCCCTGCACCACTCACCCCAAATACCCACAACCAAGATGATGTAAAGTCGTTGCCAAATAAAGTAAAATAACCTGTTTTACCACTTTGAGCAACAAAAGTAACACTACAACAGGTAGCAATTACATCAGGTTTTATATGATAGAAAAATAACACGGTATAAACCAGCTCTACTCCCAGTAGCAAAAATACAGGATAAATCAACCAATACTTTATTGGGGTAAGAGGGTAGGTAGGTTCACTGTTGTCTAAATAATTTAGTAACAAATAAGCAATGTACAATAGCATTGCTCCCATTTTGATATATAATAAAGGTTTGCCATAACTATTCACCCCTAAAACTCCATCGGCACACATGGCACCTTTGATTACGCCTGTTAGGTGATGGTTGGCAACATTGAGAAACATCAACAGAGCTGCTACCTGAAATATAAGCACAAACTGTACAATAGAGCCTACCAAGTAGCTTCTGCGCTCCAGCATGAGTTGCTCCTCACTGAAACCGTTTACAGACCACCGTTTAATGATCTGGCTACTGAGTAAAGCGGCTCCGGCTAATAATACAAAAGAGCTTAACTGTGACAATAATAAAGCAATTACCCAATAATCTGTGAGCATATTTTATCCCGTTTCTTTTATCTGTAAATCAGGTGTAGTGTTATGAAATCATGGCAAATTTACATTTATTTTTATATACAAAAAGCCAGGCTTCATAAAGCCTGGCTTTGGTAATGTATTATAAATAAAGTGTTGTTATCGGTTTACCACTAGTTTTTTAGAGGCTATCAACGAACCCTGAGTAACCCGAATAATATAGATGCCCGCTTTCAGGTTTTTAACAGGAAGTACTACACGATTTAAACCAGCATTGGTTTGCACAGTAAATTTATTAGTTTGTACTCCCATAATACTAGAGATTGATACGGTAGCCTCCCCCAGTTTTGGAGACTCAAACTGCAGTACAGCATTATCTGAACTGGTAGTAGCAGGGTTAGGAATTAGCTTGAGTTTCATGTCGTTTAAGGCATCTATGCTCACTTTTACAATTGGGCTATAGCCAAAAGTATTATTTACAGTAAATGCTTTTAAACGATAAAATACCACTTGCTGTCCTAAAGGTAAGTCGGTATCTACATAATTATAAGGAGTAGGTGTATCAGAGTAGCCTTTGGCATTGATATTTGCCAAGGTTTTAAACTCACCTCCGGCAACCGCCCTCTCTATTTCAAAACGTGCAGCTCCTTGCTCACTTAAGGTAATCCAATCTAAAAACACCTTATTACCTCTCAATATTCCGTTGAGCTCTATCAAACGAATGTTCAAAGGAATACCCAGTACAGTAGGGTTACCTGTCAACTCACAGTTAGTACTTTGCAACACACTTCTTACCTGTGGGTCGGTGGAGTTGGTACATTCACGAAACGAGATAAAGTCTATACCAAAGTCATTACCATTGGCAGTAGCCGAAATGTTTTCTATACATAAATTGATCTGATTCACATCGTAGCCTTCTACACCAGCATCAGGTGCTTTGTAAATACAACGCATGGGCACCCACTGGTCAGGGCTTTCAGGCAAAAACACATCTGAATTCAAGATTTTAAGATCTATGTTGTTAGTGCCACAAGCACGGGCAGCTCCATAAGGAACACTTGGTGCCAATTCAGGATAACTAATCCCTCCTGATCTACCATTTACCCCAGGGTGAATAGGACGATGCACTACATTGGCCGTAGTTTCGGCTGCAGTAATAGCCCCTATGCTTCCAGGATGAGCCGTTTCATACAATGTGGCATCTGCGGGGGTGAGGGTTACTCCTTTGCTACCGGCAGAACCATCGTACAGAGGATTGGTGGCGGTTCCTTCACATACTGTAATTCGTAATTGGGGGTCGTCTAGCGCACTACGATCAGTTGGGATCAAACTATTGAACCAGGCACTGAACACATAAAAATTACCTGGAGTAAGTGTATAAATAGTTTGGCACCAAAATTTACCCCTTTGGCGACGACCATTTACAATCAACAAGTTGGCATCATTGCCGTGGCTGGTCTCTATAGTATTAGGGCTTACATAAGGACAAGCATCAGAACCTACCCCTCCCCCTGAGGTACAGTAAGAACCATTAGGTCCCCAACCAGTGTAGGGATATCCATAGGCATAAAAAGCAGAGTGCACATTATTGGCAGTATTTGCCACACTATAATATCCTTCTGGGTTCAGCTCATTCCGAGTGGATACACCATTTACATCAGGGCGATAACCATATTCACTGGCAAAAACCTGCACTCGTTGCTTAGCATTGAGTAAAGTGGTGCTGGTGTTGCTTCCCGAATAGGTTTTATCAAAGGCGGTAAAGTGTCCATCTCTTACCCGTTCGTCTCCTAAGGTACACTGCAAATAAGGAAAGATACTAATCTTCCCCTGCACTGCATCATTAGAATTGGTGCTAATTACCCGGATATAATAAGTAGTTGGTATAATGTTACCTGCCCCATCGTTTCTGGTTTGGAAAGTAATCGTTTCTTTTCCTTCACCTACTGAGTTGGCACAAGCCACCAGGTTGAGCGTACTACAGTCCGCCCCAGTTTGTTCATAAATAGCCACCCCTACATTGACTACATCAGGGTCTAACGATTTAATGGCATCACCATCGTCGTTGTCATATACTACAGTAATGGTAGAATCAATATCGGCGGCTGTGGTAAATCTAGCCCATACATCTTTTCTGGCAGCCCCTGAAAGTACGCAGTTTGAAATCACGGCAGAGTTAGAACCATCCAAAGAGTAAGACGATTCTATGTTGAACTGCTCATCGCTGGTGCCAATGGCAAGTGTAGGTGCAGCGCTGCAATTATCAGAGGCAAGACTGGTTCCTTCAAACACACATAACCTACCATAAGTGCCCGTATTGTTTGCCGAAATGTTCATCATCCTGATATAGTACTGCACACCAGCCGTAGCAGCGAAAGTAAGCTTTTCCACCCCTTCAGCTCCTGCACCAATGTCATTGGCACAAGCCACAAAAGTAAGGGGACCACCACAGGTACCACTATACACTGCAATTGCCACATCGTTGGCAGCTGATAAGTCTTGATTTTCGTTGCCATACTCAATGGTATGGGTAGCTGTATTGATCGCCGAGAAAGTAGACCAGGCATCGGCAGTAACCGCACCAATAGGACAAGCTCCCAAAGGCTCTCCTGAGTCGGTAAAATTGGTCAAGTCGCTGGCACAAGCCGCACTACTTTTCAATATATTCATTCTCAAACCGCAATCTCCCACTTCAATGGTATTTGCCGAAGCACAAGTATTGGTAGATATTTTGGAAGTAACCGCTACGGGTGGTACCGTGCTGCTATTGTACACACAAATGTAGCCAGTCATTACTCCTCCGTTGGCACTGCTCGTATTTACTACCCGGATGTAATAGGTGGCTCCATTGGTAGTGTTAGATACGGTTACTTGTTCGGATTGAACTCCTGTATAGTTACAGTTTTGTCCGGAACAAGCTTCCAAAGTTCTTGCTCCACAACCAGTACCCCTTGATATTTCAATGAATGCATTGCTGTTGGGGTCAGTGCTTTCATAAGTAATGGTTACATTTCCTCCATTTCCGGTAAAACGCGCCCAGGCATCTTTTTCTACGGCAAATGGCCCTCCACTACAGCCTCCATCAGCGTTAGGGCTTGACGCAGTATAAGAAGCAGGCAAATCAAATAATACATTACACGAACCTACAGGTATTTCTTGGATGTCAGCATCATTGCAATCATCTCGGTTTACTACATTGGTTACACAGACTTTTCCTGTCATATCGCCCGATGCAGTCACATTGATCACCCTTATAAAATAAGAGTCCCCAGGTACAGTAGTGATTTCCAGGTCTTCGGTACCACCTGTTCCTGTACCAGTCACTAAGTTCGAACAACTTAATAAAGTAAGTGAACTACAGTCACCAGAGTAAACAGCCAGCACAGCATCTTGTCCCACATCGTATTTATATTGTATACGGGTTTGAGTGGTTAAAGCTTTAAAGTTCATCCAACCATCGCGATAGTTGGCAGGTGCACCAGCACAAGCGGGAAGACTACGACTTTCGTTATCAATAAAGCCAGTATTGGTTACATTAAAATCTACATCACAGTCACCTACCCCAATGCCTATCGAAGTAAAACATAAATCTTCTTTGGTAAGTGTACCATCAACTAAACACAAAGTACCATTGATGGTAGAAGCATCGGTTGGGTTACTCACATTGACTATACGCACATAATAAGTATCATTGGCTGGGGCAGTAAAAGTAATGGTTTCTATTCCTTCGGTGACTACATTCGAGCACTCCAGGCGATTTGCGGGAGCAACCCCTGCCCGGTATACCTCCAGTGCTGTAGTAGTGGCAGTAGAAGGGTCGTTGTTGTCATTGTTGTATTTCACAGTCACTACTTGTCCATTGGTAGCCGTAAAAGCTCCCCAGGCATCAGAAGGAATACCTGGTGGGGATGCACAAGGAATAGTAGTTGATCCATCATTTTGATTAAAAGCACCACCACCAGCAAATAAGTTAAACTGTATGTTACAATCACCAATTGTTAAGAGGTTGGCTGCTGCATTGGTGCCATTATCATAGGCTCTTTTGGTACTGTTGTACAAACATAAAACACCTTCCATATTTCCAGTATTGTTCATATTAATAACCCGAATATAGTAGGTAGCAGTAGTGGAGGCAGTAAAATCTACTTTGACAAAAGGCGAAGAAGTATTATTTCCATCATAACAAACCTCTTGAACTCCTCCTCCGGCATCTAAATCTACATCAGGGCCTCCGTTTTCCCGATAAATTACGATGGCTGGAAACACACTGCTATTATCTGCCTGATACTCTACCGACAATACATCTCCGGCGGTGGCATCAAAAGTAACCCAAGCGTCTTTATTTACCGCAGCATTGGCGGTTGGGGTAATCGTGCTACAGCTTCCCCCAGGATCGGCAATGCCACTTTCGGTTCCATTTACATCAAATCGAACATTACAAGAATTTACGGACAACTTTCTGGCAGCAAGAGCAGTGGCGGCATCATCGCTGGTGTACTTTTTCGTAACACAGAGAAAACCCTCCATGGAGGAACCCCCAAATACATTCATAATACGAATGTAATAAGTAGTACTGGCAGCTAATCCGGTAGCTTCAAATTCATCGAGGTTGGCAGCTGAATTTACACAAGTACCCACCTGGGTAAGCCCGCCACAGGTACCACTATAAATGGCAATGGCAGCATCTTGTCCCCCACTATTATTGGTGTAACGAATCAGGTAATCTCCGGCATCGTCTGTAGTAAAAGACGCCCAAGCATCTTTAGAAGAGACACAGCCTGCAACGGGTTCTCCTGAATCTGTAAATGTAGAGGGAATATCAAATAAGACATTACAATCTCCCACATTGATTGATTTGGCTTCTGTACAAATGTCTCCGGCGAATTGTACAGGTGGGATAATCTGGGCAATGGTGGCGTTACTTAATACCACTGCCAAGAGTAAAACGAGTGTTCTTTTAAGGAAGTAACAACTATACATTAATTTCAGATATTTTAGGGTAAAGCTTTTCAGGCTTTGAGTTGATTAAAAAAATTACTTACAAGCAAAGAAATTTACCTGCAAAGATGTTTTACGTATAAACTGGGCTATTCTGTTAACGATAAATTCTTGTTCTGGATAATTGGTAACTACTTTTTAACATTTGCTTTGTAGTATTAGGAGTATTGATAAAAGCAATTACTACCAAAAAATCCGGTGTGCAAAGCCGTATTACTCAAATTTACTGATTTCTGTACAGTCGTATTTGTTATTAACAAAATTATAATTACGCTCATTAGTTTTTTTATGAATAAACCCATTTATTGCCTGCTCAATAGGTTTCTTTCAAGTAATGGGTAAATTTTTTTTAAGTTTCTGGCTCACCTGTTTTGCTTCACTTCCAATGGTGTGGGCTCAGCTCGAGAACCCAGCAATGGGTGGCAGGGCAAAAGGTATAGCCAACGCCTCAGTAGCAGTGCGTGATCATTGGGCTTTATTTAATAATATAGGGGGATTGGCTGGAATAAAAAAATATACAGGACAGATAGCCTACAATAACCGTTTTGGAATTGCCAACTTTCAAACTTTTGCTTTGGGTATTACGGCTCCAGTCAAAGTAGGGGCAGCAGGTCTCAGTGTCTCTCGGTTTGGTGATAACCTATACAGCGAACAACGGATTGGGATAGGATATAGCCACCAAATAAAGAATGTAAGTCTGGGGGGCAAAGTTAACTATGTACAGGTGAGTATTCAGGATTTAGGGAGCAAAGGCACACTGGTATTCGAGTTTGGCGGTATTGCCCGACTAAGTAAAGAAGTGCTATTTGGAGCACATATTTATAATTTTAACCAAGGGGTATTTAATACCGCTTTGGGTGAAGAAGAAAAGCTTCCGGTAATTATGAAAGCAGGTATATCTTACCAGCCTTTGAGTGCACTCATGATTAATGCAGAAACTGAGAAAAACATAGACCTACCAGCTACTTTTAAAGTTGGACTAGAGTATGAAATAGTGCCTCAAATATATGTCCGTACTGGTATACAAACCCAACCAATGACCAATTACTTTGGAGTAGGCTTTCAGCCCAAAAGGTTTCATTTAAATTATGCCCTCACTACCAACAATCTACTAGGCATCTCACATCATCTGTCATTTACTTATCAACTAGGTAAAAAATAGTCTTTTAACCTTTTTTTTATATGTTTAGTTATTTTTTATCAAAACAACAACACAAGTTACTTGCCCTCTTTATTGTGCTACTTGTTGGGAGTTTTTTTAGTACTGTAAGGGCTCAAGATTACCCACGCCCGGCTATAGATATTGATAATTTCATTCAAGAGCTTTTTTCAGTACAAAGCGAAGATATCAACTACGAAGATGTATATGAAACACTTTTTCAGTTTTACCGGAGCCCTCTGAACCTCAACACCGCCAGTCGCGAAGATTTGGAATCGTTGTTTGTGTTATCTGAACTACAAATCAATAGTTTGCTCAAGCACATCAATATCAATGGTAAGCTGTTAAGCATCTATGAAATACAAGCCATTCCTCACTTCGACGCCACTACTATTTACCGTTTGCTGCCTTTTGTATTTGTTCGTCCGGCGGGCTTATACATCGATGCCCGCCCACTTTGGCAACGCATTTTACGGGAACGGGAAAGTAATTACTTGATTTTGCGTTATGACCGCGTGTTGCAAAAGAAAAAAGGTTTTACCCCTGCCGACACCAACTCTAAAGGTGAACCCAATAGTCGTTATGCAGGCTCACCCGGCAGAATGTATACCCGCTATAGGATAAGTCACCGCAAAGACTTCAGTTTGGGGTTTACTGTAGAAAAAGATGATGGCGAACAGTTAACTTGGGATACCCGTACCCGACGTTATGGGGCTGATTTTCTCTCTTTCCACGCATTTGTTGAGAATCAGGGCAGACTCAAAGCTTTGGCGCTGGGCGATTATCAACTACAGTTTGGGCAAAGCCTTCTATTGGCAGGAGGGTTTAATATAGGCAAGGGGGCAGAAACAGTACAAACCATTCGCCGGAGTAACCTGGGCATACGACCTTATACTTCTACGCTCGAATCAGGCTTTTTTAGAGGAGTAGCTGCCACCTATCAATTTAACAGGATCGAAGTAACCGGGTTTTATTCTTATAACTTAATGGATGCCAATGTACTGAATAGTGGTGATACACTTTCGCAAACTGAGGCTTTCATTCAATCTTTTCAAACCAGTGGGTTTCACCGGACAGCCACCGAAATCAATGCCAAAGGCAATATAGGCGAACGCATTGTGGGCAGTAATGTACTGTATAGGAGTAAGGATCGTAACTTTCAGGCAGGCGCTATTATGCTGCATACACGCTACAGCAAAGAGTTAAAACGTGAAGACCGGATTTACAATAGGTTTGAGTTTAACGGTCAAGAGAATTACAACCTTGGTGCACACCTGAGCTATAATTGGCAAAATTTCACTTTTTTTGGCGAAGGGGCTCAGTCTAAAAGTGGTGGAAGAGGTGCTGTAGCGGGGTTTGTATCAAGTTTGGCACCCCATATAGAATTGGCAATGCTTTATCGTAACTTCGACAAAAATTTTCATAGTTTTTATGGTTCGGCACTGGGCGAAGGTAGTCGCAACATCAATGAAGAAGGCATCTACTGGGGAATCAAGGTAAGACCATTCAAAAAAATTCAGTTGGCAGCATACTACGACCGCTTTCGTTTTCCCTGGCTTAGATTCCAGGCAGACGCCCCCTCCAGTGGTCATGAGTTTCTGGCCAGAGCCAGTTATAAATTTTCTCGTCAAGTTCAGCTATTTGGGCAATACAGAGAGGAAGTCAAACAAAAAAACCAACCCAATAATAGCAGCAATATCGATTTTTTAATCAACACCACCCGCCGCAATTATATTATCAACTTAAACTACCGTATGCCCAGAACACTTACTTTACACTCCAGACTACAGATGAGCTCTTACCAGGAAGGTGACATGCCGATCACCCAGGGATACGCTCTGGTACAAGATGTAGGCTTTAAAGTTGGTAAGTTTACTATTGATATACGCTTTAGTTTGTTTGATACCGAAGATTTTAACAATCGTCAATATGTGTTTGAAAAAGATGTATTATGGGCTTTCTCTATCCCTGCCTATAGTGGGGTAGGCTTTCGAAATTATGCATTGGTACGCTACAGGCTTAGCCGAAAAATAAATATTTGGCTACGGTATGCACAATTTAGTTATCGTAATCAAAACACGGTAGGTTCAGGTTTAGAAGAGATACAAGGCAGTGTACGATCGGAGATAAAAGCACAGGTAAGAATAAAGTTTTAGTATAAACTAACCCATATCCTGCAATATGGGTTAGTTTATAGATGCATTGTTTTACTTTTTAATACTATTCAAGACTTGACCTATGGCGTTGTCGTGCGCATCGGTTTTGCCCTTTACACCTATGGCAAACACAAACAACACATTGTTGCCGTTTTTTACAAATAACAAACCTACCTCTACATCTTGCCCTTCTACCTGTCCGGTACCTTCTCCCATAAAAGCATCCATACCATTGATTTTGGTTTCTTTGCCCTCTCCTTTTTCTTTAAAGTTCTTTACTACGCTTTTAATTTGCTTTTCGGCCTCAGCTAATGCAGCATCAAAAGCGCTTGCCGGGATATTTACAAAAGTCATGGCCACATTTTCGTCGGGAGTTACCATTGTCAATATATCATCACCGTCTACTTCGTGTTTCCAGGTGGCAGGCACCGTTATCTTAAGACCACTTTTATGGGTCAACTGGGTTTGCGCTTTTACAGTCATTGATCCCACAAAAAACAGGACCAATGCAAGAGATAGTTTAGAGAATAGGTTCGTTTTCATTTTTTTAATATTAGTTTGTAAAGTTTTCATTACAAACGACTTCAGACAACATTGGTTGTTATATAAGAAACTATTTCCAGGGGTTCGAATAAGTGGCAAACCATATTGTAATTCGATCGGGTACCAAAGAGATATCACCAAAACGTTTTTTAAGTTTTTTACGGGCTTTTTCAGCATTTTTTTTGTTAGTAAAGTCTCCCGCTTTCACAATATAGTTAGGGTTTTTGAACGTCAAATAAGACCTCCAGTTACCATAATTTTTGTATATAAGTTCGCGGGTTCTTACTGCTTTTTTATGCGAAACTCCCCGGTATACAATAATCCGGTACCCTGCCATTCTTTTCAGGGTTTGGGTAGGCTCTCCATCTGGAAACCAACCCGCAAAAACTGAATCAAGGCGGGCATTGACCACATAAGGCAACAAAGGTAATGGTGTATTGAGATGTATAACGACTGAATCGCTGGGGATGGCATTGGCAGGGTGATAACTGAACCTAAACAGGTTGTATTCACGGGCTCTTATAAAAACACTATCTGGGGTAGTAGTAGGATCAGTTTGGGCTTGTAAAGGAGCATAAGTACCGTTGATGCCAACTATTGCACAATAGCAAAGTAACCACTGCAGATAAAAAAATTTCGATTTACGTAACAACATTTTCTTTATTATTTTTAGCATTTAATCTCAAAGCGCAACTTTTACATTCAAAAAAAAGTTTGTATTATTATACATATTTTGGTTTAAATACCACAAACTGCAACAAACATTATGGGAATATTTAAAAGAATAAAGGATATAGTCAAGTCTAATGTGAATGATCGTCTGGACAAAATTGAAGAAAAAAACCCAGAAAAGATGATCAAACAAGTAGTAACTGACATGCAAAAAGCGGTAGCTCAGGCAACATCGGCTTTGGCAACGGCTATGAGCCAGGAACGAAAGATGGAGCATGAATATAAGAAAAATGCCAGTGCTGCTAAAAACTGGGAGCATAAGGCGATGCAGGCTTTGCAGGCTGGTAACGAAGATGTTGCCCGTCAGTGTTTATCAAAAAAGAGCGAAGCCGAAACCCAAGCCAATCAATATAAAACAATGTTTGAGCGCTCGCAGGCCGATACTGTAAAGCTACGTGAACAGGTACAAGACCTGAAAACTAAGCTTCAGGATGCTAAAAACAAGGAAAGCATGCTCATTGCTCGTGGAAAAGCGGCTCAAGCCCGCACCAAAATGGCAAAAGAGCTAGGCAATGGTGTTGACGCAGAAAGTGCTTTGGGCAAGTTTGACAAATACGAGGAAAAAATTATGAAGGCTGAAGCCGAAGCCGAAGCTTACGAAAGTTTGGGCAGTGCAGACAAAGCACTAGACGACGAAATAAAACAAATAAGTACTGACAATAATGTAGATGATGACTTGGCGAAGCTCAGAGCCAAAATAAACAATCAGGGCACTGATCAGTAGTCGTTTTCATAATATTCTCTAGTGTTGCTTTGCTTTTGATCCACACTCAATGAATAAAATCTTTAGCAGAAGCCCCAACCTTTTTCACCAAAGGCGGTGGCTTCTGCTTTTTTATTTTTGGATACCTGTTTTCAAAGCTTGCGCTGAATAATTTCTCAATTTTGATAAATTTGCCTTAAAGGTGCAAACAGGTAAATGAATCATTTCCCTGATTAAAATCATTCACGTTGACGGCGTTTGGGTATGGCCAGTTTTATTTCGTCTACTCCAATAATTATTTTACGATCTTTGTATAAACCCCCAATGGCTTTTTTAAATACTTTTTTACTCATTTGCAGTTGTTCATAAACCTCTTCAGGGGCGCTCTTGTCCGACAGTGGCAGCTTACCACCACGCTCATTCAACACGCGCAAAATAGTTTCTGCTGCAGGTTCTACTTGCCCATAACCATCGGGTTGCAAACGTACATCTACCCTAAAGTCATCCCAACGGATCTTCTTTACATAGCCTTTGGTCTGTTCACCAGGCTCAAGGTTACGAAAAACCTCATTTTTGTATAACAAACCCAAAAACTGCTTGTTTACAATGACCTGATACCCCATATAGGTAGAGTCGCATACTGTAATATCTACTTCTTGCCCTTCCTCCAGTTCAGTAAGTACGCTGTCTTCGAGATAACGCCCCACCTTAGTAGTAGACACTATACGATTGGTTTTGTCGTCTACGTATATCCGCACCAAGTAATGAGAGCCTGTATACACTTTACGTTTTTGTTCGCTATAGGGCAACATTAAGTCTTTGGGTAAACCCCAGTCTAAAAAAGCCCCCACCTTAGACACTGCCACCGCTTTGAGGTAGGCAAACTCCCCTACCTTGGCTTTGGGCGTATCAGTAGTTGCTACAATGCGGTCTTCGGAGTCAAAATATACAAAAGCTTCTATTTCGTCGCCTATTTGGGCATCTTCGGGTACATACCTGGCAGGCATCAATACTTCTGTTCCATCATCGTCTATCAGATAGACACCAAAATCTACTTCGCGGTTAATTCTTAAGCGATTATGTTCGCCATATTTTATCATAGTAATTCAAACTTCAGAGTAAAGGTTATAAATCATTATTAATCAACGATGTAAGCATAGCCCTCAACGTCAAATCAATCACAACCCAATAATAAAGTGGCAAGTTAACACAAATTGCGCATGAGGACACGCGCAATCGATATAAAAGTAAGGGTTGATATAGAGCGCACCTATAACAAAGCTGCCTTTAGTTGCGCATAAATTTCGTCTACATTCAACTCATCTACCGAGTCTACCTTGCGGCAAACCTCCAGTAAAAACTCGTTTTGACGATTGCCACGCTTATGCGCCTCTGCATAAGAGATAGCAGGGTTAAATGTAACCATAGAGTATTTGGAGTGATAATCGTCGTATTTGTTTTCGAGCATACGCTCTAACTGTCGCTTACGCAAAAAAGCCGGATCAGCTACTCCATCGCGCATTTCGTAAAAATTTTCTACCGCAAGGGTTGCAATCGCGTCTGAATTGGCTTTACGCAACGCCTGATACTCCTCAAACACTTTTTGCCAACCTTCGTTGCCATACTTCTCCAGACATTCGTCAAAAGCAATACAATCTTCAAATGAGGCATTCATTCCTTGCCCATAAAAAGGAACAATGGCATGGGCAGCATCGCCTACCAGTACTGCCTTGCCGCCAAAATGCCAGGGATAACAGCGTACAGTGCCCAACAAACCAGTAGGGTTGTCGAAAAACTCTTGGGTAAGCTCAGGCAAATAAGGTACTGCATCAGCAAAAGTTGTCTCAAAAAATGCTTTGACTTTGTCGGGCGTATCTAAGGTAGCAAAACTATTCTCACCCTCGTTTGGAAAAAACAAGGTGCAAGTAAAACTTCCATCCAGGTTGGGCAAAGCAATGAGCATATAAGAACCCCGTGGCCAAATATGTAATGAGTTTTTATCAATCAAAAAAGCGCCTGCTTCACCTGAAGGAATTGTCAGTTCTTTGTAGCCATGCACCAAAAACTCGGTGTTATTTTGAAAGCCATCTTGTCCCTTTAGGCACCCATCTATAGCAGCTCTAATCGCCGAACCAGCTCCATCGGCACCAATGATCACCTCACCCTTTATTTGACGGCTTTCGCCTGATTGGGCGTTTTTTAACTCAATGGTACCCGCCTCAAAATCTACAGATTCGCAAGCTTCGTTAAACATGAAATTTACCTTGTCGTAACTTTCAGCTATGTTCATCAAGGCAATATTTAACCCCCCTCTTGAAATAGAGTTGATATACTCAGAATCGTTTTTGCCATAAGGCACAAAAGTAAGGGCACCCTCTATGCTATGCAACATGCGCCCTCTCATAGGAATAGCATCAGCAAGAATTTTTTTGGCAATGTTGGCACGTTCCAACGCTCGAATGCCTCGATGCGACAAAGCCAGGTTGATTGACCTTCCGGCGCTGATGTCTGCCTTACGCATATCAGGTCGTTTTTCGTATACTTCTACCTGAAACCCACGACGTGCCATGTAAATAGACAGTAAAGAGCCAGCTAATCCAGCTCCAACAATGATAATTTTCTGATTAGAATCCATGATAAGCAATTACAAATTATTCAATTACAAATGAGTATAGACACAACAAGCTTTGAGCTACAAGCCCATAGCAAACAATGAAACATCAACGTTATACCAAGTCTGATTGAAAACCCATACCAACTCACTTGTAGTGGTCTTAACACAGCCGACCAAGTTCTTCGCTATCGCTACCCGCTCTCTTGGTCAGCTGCGCTTAAGACCAAGAGGAGGGGACAAGCTTGGTGATGGCTTTTAGATGTAGATATACAATAGCGTAAGGGTAATGGCAACGATTTAGTATTAAAACAAAGTTAGTTTGACAAGGTAAATTCAGACCAAACACTGAATGTTAACTCTTGACTAATAGTAGCTTGCCACTACTTAGCATATTTCATTAAAATTTGCTCTATATTTTGCTCCATTTGTTCATAGGGCAAGTACCCTCTGGCTATAGGCTTGGCTTTATCGCCAAACTGTAGCAATAATGTGGGAAACCCTGTAATACCATAAAAAGTTTTGGAACGCATAAACTCCTCTGATGTAGCATCTTTAGTAGTTTGTAACTCAAAAACACGCACAAACTCCTCTGCAGAAATGCCCATATTTTGGCAAAGGCCAAGATAGGTGCTTAACTGCTGTGGATGTTTACCTTCTTCATAAAAAGCTTTTTGTACTGCTTTAAAAAAAACAAAAGTCATTGCAGGATTTATTTTTTTAACCGTGACCACTGCTCTTGCCGCAGCTTCGGTGTTATAAACAAAACCAGGGGTGTGTAAAATAGTCTCGTCAAAAGGTTGTCCGGTAGCTTCGCCAATTTGCCTCCAGTGCTGTATCAGCTTGTCGCGGTTGGTGGCATCTAGTGGGCGGGTCTCGTAGGGGCGCAAACCACCCATCACCAACTCAAAATCAAATTCGTGGTATTGCTCTTTCAAACGAGTTACGGATGCTGCCGCCCCCCAACACCAAGAACACATTGGGTCGGCAAAATAGCGGATGGTTTTATTGTCGGTCATAGGTTATTTTTTAATAGTAAAACTAAATGTTGAACCTTGCCCAGGCTCAGATACTAAATTTACAACACCTCCTTGTGAACTCACCAGTTTTTGTACAGTGGCCAGCCCTATGCCTGATCCTTGCGCCCCAAAACGGTCTTGCCTGGATACGGTGGTAAAAATCTCAAATATTTTTTCCTGATTTTCGGGGGCAATGCCTACTCCATTGTCTTTTACCTGAAACACATACACTGCTGGGTCTTCGGTTACTGTAATACTAATTTCAACAACCTCTTTATCGTTATACTTGACAGCATTGGTTACCAGGTTTAGCAACACTTGCTCTACAACTGCCTGGTTGGTATTTAACTGATGAATCACGGTATGCAACTGAATATTTATTTCAGCTTTCATGCTCAACAAAGACCTTAAATTGTCAATCAATTCACTGAGTACCAGGTTTACTTTTTTGGCTTTGCCTATTTCATCACTCTTGTAATACTCCAGCAAACGATCAATGATATGACGCAGATTACCGGTAGCTTTCCCAATCATATTGGTATAGCGGGCTTGCTTTTCGGTCATCTTTTGGTCTATAAGCAACATGTCTACAATCATGGTGATATTATTTAAGGGAGTTTTGAGATCGTGAGCTACCACATGCACAAACTTATTGAGGTTTTCGTTTGCCTCAGCTAGTCTTTGGTTAGTATCTTCAAGCTCCCGCTTGCTTTTGCGCAACTCTAGCAAGCCAATGACTTGCCTGGACAATGCCTGAAGAGCTTTCAATTGTTTTTCAGACAACTCTTTAGGTTCCTCATCTATCACACATAAAGTACCCAGCGGAAACCCTTCTTTGGTATTAAGCGGAATACCTGCATAAAAAATAACATAAGGGTCACCCGTGACCAACGGATTGTCCTGAAAACGTTGATCTTTGCGTGAGTCATTAATGATCATAGGCGCCTCTGGGGTATTGATAGCGTGGGCACAAAAAGCGTATTCTTTGGGGGTTTCGGGAACCGCCAAACCATAACGAGACTTAAACCATTGGCGTTTGTCGTCAATCAGGCTGATCAACGAAATAGAAGTGCCACAAATCTGAGCAGCTATGGTTGTGATAGCATCATAATCTTCTTCTGGAAATGTATCAAGAATATAATAGGAAAGTAAGTTTTCTAAACGTTCTTTCTCGTTTTTATGTGGAGTAGGTGCTTCCATATATGTGGTTGTATTTCAATCTAAAAGCTCATAGTATAGAGCTGGAAAAAGAACCTGCCCAAAATATCAGGCAGGATTCTGCTGTCAC
This sequence comes from Microscilla marina ATCC 23134, assembly GCF_000169175.1. Taxonomy (NCBI): domain Bacteria; kingdom Pseudomonadati; phylum Bacteroidota; class Cytophagia; order Cytophagales; family Microscillaceae; genus Microscilla; species Microscilla marina. The sequence continues at coordinate 101,160 of NZ_AAWS01000010.1, read as the reverse complement.
TTAGTACACTGTAAATTAAGTAAGTTGTTATTTAGTTCAAGTTTATTTTGTTTGCTAGCGATCTTTACAAATAGAGCATAGCCAAAGCTACACGATTTTTGTAAAGAGAAGTCAGAGGGCAAAAGAAGCCGAAAAAAGCATAAGATATTTATTTTACAGTGTACTTAGTAACGTGCTCAAAATAAGTTTCTGGTTTTTGGGGCAAATACGCACAACTGACTGAGGCATTTAGCCTTTGGCAGAGCTCGGCAAAGCGAAGCTTTAGCCATCGGTTTTTGCGCTCGTAACAGCGCTACGGGCAATAAAAATAACGAAAGGCAGTGAACGAAGTTCAAGCTCTGCGAAGCTAATTTATTCTAAATCGGACAATTATTGTTGAGGGCTATGCCCGAAATCCCGTTTACGGGGCGAACACGTTACTTAGCAGCCGTTGCTTTGTTGGGGACTTTGAGCACATCGCCACAGTTGCTACATTTATGTAATTCAACATTGCCATTAAACTTAGCAAACGTTTCGGGCAATTGTTTCTCTATGTTCACCAGTTTAAAATACTCATCGTGCAATTTATGCCCGCAGCTATCGCAATACCACTGAAAACCATCGGTTTGATAGTCTTTGCGTTTTTCTTCTATTACCAACCCTACAGTCCCCTCTGGGCGTTGAGGAGAATGTGGCACTTTGGGGTTCAACAGGTACATTTCCCCTTCTTTAATTACCACATCTTTAAACTCTCCTTCTTCTATCACTTTTAGAGTAATATCTCCCTTGATTTGATAGAAAAACTCAGGTCCCTCGTTGTAATGATAGTCTTTGCGCAGGTTGGGTCCTCCTATTACCATTACTATAAAATCTCCCCCAGGGTATACTTCTTTGTTACAAACTGGTGGTTTTAGCTCATCTTTATTTTCTTCTACCCATTGTAGTAGATTGTGTACATTGAATGGTTTCATAAACAAAATGTATAAATAATTAATTACGAATTACGAATGAGTGTAAACTATTGACATGAGTCCACCGCAACGACAGGGTTTTAGGGACTAGGTACGCCTTGGCAATTAGCAAACCCATAGTACGCTTATTTTCAAGCAGTTATACAATTACTAATTAGAAGCACTGACAGGGAGACACGCCCTAACTATGTTGAGCGCATCACAGCAAACTGCCCCAATAAATCGGGTTTAGAAATAGATTCAGTTAATTAGAGGTATTCAGTCCAAGCCTCACTAGATAAAAAGGCTCAACATGCCTCAAAGCAGTTTTATAAAAACTCTACGTTAATCAAGTAAGTGCCGAGACAGAATCAAACATACCTAATGAGCAGGTGTAACTATCATACTATGAATGAGTTATCCTTACTTGCAGTGGGTAGTCTAATTACTTGCCGCTACTTCACTCATAGTTTTTTGTTAGATATGTATTATTGGGTACCAAAGTTTTTGTTTTACATTGTACATTCGCTTCTTCAAATTTGCAAAAAAAATCCAAACTTACATGGATTAAACCTTACTTATTATGGGTGGAAACTTATTTAAACTGGGGCGCCTGCCTCGTGCCGATTACAAACAAATAGAAACAGAACTCAAAGTTTATTTAGATCAAAAATTTGGTCAACATTATCGTATTCCGCGCTATTATGCCAATAAACCCGATTTTGGCGATCTGGATATTGTAGTGTCATCGGCTGGTATTGCAAACAACTGGGACCACATGCAAAAAGAAATTGTACAAGACTTGGGCATTAGTCGGTACAAATCGGCTGGGGCGGTGTTTAGCACCGTGTACAAAAACTTTCAAGTAGATTTTTTTGTACGAAACCACCAATACTTTGAAACTACCTACAATTTTTTGTCTTTCAACGATATTGGCAATTTGATAGGACGTATTTTCAAACGGTTTAATCTGAAATACGGCGAACAAGGACTTCAGTATGTGTTTCGTCGTGCCGATCATCACTACCAAAAAGATATTGAAGTATCAAAAGACGCCGCCAAGATTATGGGATTTCTGGAGCTGGACTTTGCCCATTGGCAACGAGGTTTTGCCAGCAAAGCAGAAATGTTTGACTGGGTGGTAGCTTGTCCTTATTTTTCGGTAAAGCCTTATATAGAAATGAGTAACAAAATGGAAAAACGCGCCAAAGAACGTCCTACTATCCAGGCTTTTCTAGAGTATTTGGAAGCACAACACATAGACAAAACTTACGACTTTGACGAAAAGGATGCTTACCTATCAGTAATTGAGGCTTATTTTCCAGAGGCTGATTTACTTGCCCACATTGCCAACGAAAAAGAAAGGGAAAAATATGTGCTGGCGATTAAAGCTAAATACAATGGCAGGTTAATTATGGAACTCTTTCCAACCCTTAAAGGCAAAGCTTTAGGCGATTTTATGAAAGCTTTTCAGGCGCAATGGCAAGACTACGAAAAGGCTTTGTATGCAATGACACCAGAAGAAATTGTGGATCATTTAAAAGCATTTTACACTTAACTTAACCGTTCATAAACCCAAACCTGGTATTGGTGAATTTGGGTCTGGAGAATTGTACCTAATGTTTTATCTTAGGAATGGTTGCAAATAATTTACTTATCTGGTAAAAACTACAAGGGCTTTTTTAAAATTAACCTAATTGTGGAAGGCTTGCCTCCAAGCTCTGCAAATTTAAACAATTTCGAACAAATCAACTGAACGATAAACCCTATTATATTTATGAAAACAATCCTAAAGTTATCAGTTATTACTATATTTTTTAGCCTTTCGGCAACAGCCAAACCTAAGGCAAGAGTAGGTATGCAAGCTCTAGTGAAAGCTTACTTTAATAGCCCCACTCAAGCCAATGTTAAATTTACCATTACTAAAAAAGACCTGCATAATGGTTATATGAAGTATGAAGCCTCTTATACCAACCAATCAATCACACGGGGAGAGCTGGCTTATTATGTTACCAATGGCGGGCAAGAGATGTTGGCTGTAACCACATTGATGTGTATGCAAGCTTGTAGTACTCTGCTACAGTTTTATGGCATACAACAAGGGAAGTTAACCCTGTTGCCTAATCAGATTGTAGGAATGACAATGAATGACTTCGGGAATCGAGTAAATCAACTCATAAAAACCAAAATGTCAGCCAACGAAAGGCAAAGGCAAGCTCAAGGAGAAATGGCGCTTTTTAGCGATATTACCAGCTTGCCCCAGCACGGCACTACTATTTACATAAAAAAAGACAGCCGGGTAGACCGCAATAGTATAGTAGTGGCTGAGTTACACTTTGACTTAACTACAGGCAAATTTCGCTTTGTAAAGCGTTGAAAATAAGATATTCAGTAATAAGTAAATTGGATGTTTTGCCCAATTTACTTATTACCTGTTTTCTCTGCATGCGGTCTTATCAACAAACTATTTAATAATTTATTTCCACATACAGTATTCTATGAAATATGCCCATTATTTTTTGATATGCCTATGGGCAATGGCTTGTCAGGCTACTCCACCTCAATACTTTGACAAGATTACTTACCGCTACCGCGATAGTTCAGTAGAAGCACGTTTTCATCGAAGTTATACCGTTGTATTGGCAGCCAGTGGCAAAGCCAAGGTAAGTGTAGATGTATACGGCGATACCATTGCCCATAAAAAATTTAATATTAACCAAGCCGAGTTTAACAGACTCAAGGCATTAAGTAAAATGTTGCCATCGGGAGGTAAAAAATTAAGTGGAGCCAAAGGAGGGAGCAGCCAAACCATACACCTAAGTAAGACACACAAACAAGTGTATCGGCTTATTTGGGACAATCGTACCAAGGAAACATCAGAAACTACTGCTTTGATTCAATATGTAAAACAACTTACGCCTGATCTTGAGAAATTGCTTGCCACCAAACACGATGTACACTCGTCGGAACTGGCAGGCAATGCTCAAGACTATGAGCAAACCAAGGCATTGGAAATAAGGACGGCTTTGAAACAAGTAAAAAATACCAAAAAGGAAAAGGAGTTACTAAAATCCTTATGGATGCTTACCCGAAAAAATACGATAGGAAATTATCCTTTGCACGTAAGTTTGGGTATTGGCATTCAAGACAAAAACGGACAGGCAGTACACATTAACCAACGCCAACAGGGTCATACTGCCCATATAACTTTGCGGGGGTTGGATAGAAATAATAATCGCAAGCAAAAGTGGGAGGTAAAGATCGTGCATCAACCTATTGACATGAATAACCTGGCAGAGTTGATGTATGAGTAAGTAGCTATTAGCTTCAAGCGACAAGTCGCAAGTTTTAGCCGCACACTTGTCGTTTAAAGCCTTGAATGTTTTGCCCTCCTTACTTTACTGTAGCCATGCACTTAAGCTCTATGCCTATGGGGGTGGGCAAACAATTGATTTCTACTGTAGTGCGGCAAGGTTGGTTGTCTTTGAAGTATTCTGCGTAAATTTTATTATAGGTTTTAAAATCGTCTTTCATATTGGTCAAAAACACCGTTACGTCTACCAACTGATCCCAGCTTGAACCCGAATCTTCCAGGATATAGCGTACATTCTGAAAAACCGAATGGCACTGTGCTGCAATGTCATAAGAAATGATGTTACCCTCATCGTCTAGTTCTACTCCTGGTATTTTTTTGGTGCCACGTTCGCGGGGACCTACACCTGACAAAAACAATAGATTGCCTACTTTACGGGCATGTGGATACAAGCCTACTGGTTCGGGGGCTTTGCTTGAATTTCTTATATCTTTAGTTTCGCTCATTATTTATTTAGTTTATTTTTATACACACATTTTTGGGCTCAGTAAAAAATTCCATTGCGTCAAAGCCACCCTCACGCCCCACTCCAGAAGCTTTTACGCCACCAAACGGGGTACGTAAGTCACGCAATAACCAACAGTTTACCCATACAATCCCTGCCTCTATTTGTTGTGCCAGGCGAGTAGCCCGATTCAGGCTTTCGGTCCATACTGTAGAGGATAAACCATATTGCACACTATTGGCATACTTAAGCACTTCTTCTTCTGTCTCGAAAGGCATAATAGTGACTACTGGGCCAAAAATTTCTTCTTGGTTTACCCTACAGTCATAGCTCAAGCCCTCTACTACCGTAGGTTCTACAAAATAACCATTGGCACAACGCCCTTGCAATTGATGACGTTTGCCTCCTGTCAACAGAGTCCCCCCTTCTTGTTGGGCAAGTTCTATATAAGACAAGATTTTGTTCATGTGGGGTTCAGACACTACTGCCCCAATGTGGGTACCGTCTACAGCAGGGTCGCCAATACACATATCTTTTACACGTGCTACAAAATCTTTTTTGAACTTTTCATACAATGATTTTTCCACAAAAATACGTGAACCACACAAGCAAATCTGCCCTTGATTGGCAAACGATGAACGCAAAGTTGTCTCTAGCATTTGCTCGTAGTTACAATCGGCAAAAATAATATTAGGGTTTTTACCCCCCAACTCCAACGAAAGTTTCTTAAACTTAGGGGCGGCTTCGCGGGCAATGGCTTCCCCGGTTTTGGTGCCACCAGTAAATGATATGGCCTTTACTTGGGGATGACTGACAATGGCAGCCCCTGCTTTGTGTCCATAACCATGTATGATATTGAGCACCCCTTTGGGCAAGCCTGCCTGTTGGCAAATTTCTGACAGTAAATAGGCAGTCATTGGGGTTATTTCAGAAGGTTTGGCTACCACACAATTACCTGCGGCCAGCGCAGGGGCTATTTTCCAACTAAATAAATACAGAGGTAAATTCCAGGGTGAGATACAGCCCACCACTCCCAGTGGGTGCCTCAATGTATAGTTGATGGCAGCATTTTCCATGGCATGTGCCTGCGAGGAGTAATGCCCCAAACCTGTAGCGTAAAACCAAAAGTTTTTGGCAGCCCTCGGAATGTCTACTTGAGTAGCGAGACTTACTGGTTTGCCATTGTCTACCGACTCGGCTTTTGCTAAACGGTCAAGGTTATCTTCGATCAGTGCTGAAATGCGCAGCATAATACGCGAACGTTGCTCGGCGGGCATCAGCGACCACCCCTCAAAAGCCGCCTGGGCTGCAGCCACTGCTTGTTGCACATCTTCTTCGTTTGAGTCAGGAATCAATGAATATACCTCGCCAATTGCTGGATCGTAATTATCTATATATCGCCCCGATATAGGCTCCACCAACTCTCCATTGATGTAGTTTTGTAGTTTTTGCATTATTTTATTTTTAGTTATTGGCTTCAAGTGTATGGTTTTGCAATGGAAATAGTTCTACCTGGTCGTTTTTTGCTCAAGCGTATATCCTTATTTATTTTTGAGGTTTTGATCAACTTTTCAAGTCATCAGGCAGTTTTTGACTAGCCAAAAAAATACTATTTCATCAAATCCAGGTCAACCAAAACATAGACTAAATGCCCCGAATCGGTATTGTCTAAAGTAAAAATACCCTGATTGTGTAAGCTTTCGAGCTTGGCAGTAGCATCGGCCACCGAAATGTCTAACTTGGCACATAAAACAGTAGAGGTTACTTTGCCATTGTTTGCCACGGCTACTTCTATCACAGCTTTATCGCTCACCTGAGGAGTGCTTTTCGAGGGTTCATACAAAGGTTTATGGTGAGCGTTCTCCCCTTGCTGAAGCCCGTGAGCTGTTTGCTCTGCTATTTTTTTATTTTGCTTACGAGACCTGCTAAATATCACCACAATAGGTATAAAAATCACCACAGATGCTGCAAGAGCTAAAAGTATGAGAGGGGTTGTATTAGATTCCATCGTTCAATTATAAATTGGTTATGACAAATAAAAATTTAGCGCATCAAATCAAAGTCTATCAATACATACACCAAATGCCCTGCTTCAGTATTTTCTAAAGTAAAAACTCCTTTAGTGTGCAAGCTTTCAAGCTTTGAGGTAGCCTCATCGATAGAAATATCCAGGCGGGCACATAGCACAGTGGGAGTTACTCTGCCACCATTGGCCACTGCTACCTCTATAATATCTTTGTCAGAAGCAGCCTTGTTTGCTTGCAGGCTATCGGGCGAGTAATGTGGTTTATGGGTAGTTTCCTGCTCTTCCAGATGGGGCATTTGCTTCATCACATTGTCTATAGTTTTATTAGTAAACCTACCAATAGATGTGGAGACTATAGCGATAATGGATGCTACAAGAACAAAAATAATGATAATGCTTGACATAGTAATGTATGTATAATTAGTGGGTATATGAAGTTGGTTAAGTTAGCAATATAGCAGATGATAAGTAGCAACAAGTAATTAGCTATAAGTCCTTAGATACCGATGTATATAGGTGCTGCAAACAAAAACAACTCTCTCATTATAAGATAGTTACATCTACTCATTAGGTATATTTAATGCTGCCTTGGTGCTTATAATAACCGTTTTTACAAAACTCCTGGTGCAACTTACCAGGCGGGAGTTTTGTAATGCACACTTATTTGATAGCCAAATCTGCCTGAGCAAAGTTTTACTGAGGGGTAAAAATAACAAATTCCGTTCAGGTACCTGAACGGAATTTGTTATTTTTCAAGGAAACTAAAATGTTTATTTGTTCTTAAAGGCATAGTAGCGTTGCCCTGGGTCATTAGGATAAACCCCACCTAGCGTCACCATGCTGCTATTAGAGCTACTCAAAGCCGATTTCAAGTCGCTTATTGAGCTTACTTTTTTACCGTTCACCTCGGTAATGATAAAACCTTCTTGCATATCGGTCATGCTACGTAAGGTACCCGCAAACATTTTGCTTACTTTCACTCCTCCACTTATATCATACCGCTGCTTTTCGGCATCGGTAAGCTCGGCAAACTCAGCTCCCAGGGTGCGGAAAGAAGTTGCTTTCTTTTTGGTTACCAAATCGCTGTTGCCATCACGGTTTTTCAATTTAATAGTCACTTCTTTGATTTTACCGTTGCGGCTTACTTTTATGCGTACTTTATCGCCTGGACGCTTACGTCCAATGGCTTCCAACAGATCAGATGAGCCTTTGATTTTTTTACCTTCGATGTCTACAATCACATCTCCTTTTTTCACTCCGCTTTGTTCAGCCGAGCCACCCACTACCAAACTATCTATATGGGTTCCTTCGGTAATGTCTAACTTTAACTGTTTTGCCAATTCACCGTTCAACTCACGGAAATACACCCCTAAATAAGCACGTTGTACTGTACCAAACTCTACCAGGTCTTTGATAATTTTTTTGACAATATTTACAGGCACTGCAAACGAGTACCCGGCAAAAGTACCAGTAGGTGTAGCTATGGCAGTGTTTATCCCAATCAATTCACCTTTGGTATTAATCAAGGCGCCCCCACTGTTTCCAGGGTTTACCGCAGCGTCGGTCTGAATAAACGACTCAATAGGGCTTATTCTACCGCGTTGCCCTCGCTGTAACATATTTAGGTTTCTACCTTTAGCACTTACAATTCCTGCAGTTACAGTCGATTCCAGGTTAAAAGGGTTACCTACGGCAAGTACCCACTGCCCTACTTTTACATTGTCTGAGTTGCCCAATACTATAGAAGGCAGATTTTTGGCATTTATTTTTACCAAAGCCAAATCTGTAGATGGGTCAGTGCCTATCACTGTAGCTTTGTAAGTTTTTTTGTTGTTCAAAATCACATCTACCTCACGGGCATTGTCTATTACGTGGTTGTTTGTCACAATGTATCCATCTTTTGATACAATCACCCCAGACCCCGAAGAACGGGAAGGTTGATTACGACGACGAAATGAACCACCTCCGCCTTCGCCAAAAAATTCGCGAAAAATATCTGGTACCTGACGCCCACGACTAGCACGTTGATTGGTCTTTTGGGTAGCTACTATATGCACTACCATAGGAGTACTCATTGACGCAGCTAGAGTAAAATCAACGGGTGTTCCAGCGTTGCCTCCCTTGGCAAAACGAACAACTGCACCATTTTCACCATTGCCTGCTTCTTGCAAAACAATCTCGCTTCGATCAAACCCAGCAAGTTTATACACTCCTAACGTAACTCCACTTGCCAAGACTGCTACTAATAGCAGATACAAAAAATTTCTTTTATTCATCCTGTATTTTCTTTATGTTATTTAAAAGTTATATGCAAATAATGTAACGACTGGGTTACGCCAAAATAGTAGACTTTCCATTGTTACAAAAAGCAACGAATCAGCCAATTTCTTACTTTATACGCAGTCGTTCTTTTCACACTTATGGCTCATATACCATACGACCAACATAACTAAATCGATCTTTTTATGATTAGTTTTTAACAATATTTAACACCCTTGACAGGTGTTGCATTTGCAAAAATAATAGTTGAAATAGCTTTTAACAATAGGGCTTTCTTATAAAAAATGAGAAACCTCTCTGAAGCTTGCAAAGCACGAAGTTTCGATCGGGCATGGAGACACTGCCCTCCGAGGACAAGCTCGGAGCAGGCGAGGCAGAAATATGGTTTTTCGGTGATATATTCTCCTAAGTGATCTGGAAAAAATAAGATGTGCCAATTTAAGAAAATACATTGTTCTCAGACGATTCAAAAAAAACGGTGCATAGCCAAAGCTATGAGGCTTTTTTTTTGAGAAGAATGAGGGCGGCAATAGATACACTTTAATGGCTCAAATTATTTATGAAAGATCACTAAATAGCCTTTTATAAGAAAGCCCTGCTTTTAACAAATCCTTGATGAACCGAAAAAAGGAAAGCAGTAGTACCGCTTTCCTTTCAATTAAGAACTTGTGATTAATGTTATGAAATATCAATAGTTTTGACCTCTCCTTCTTTAGAGGCTTCCTCTTTGGGTACTACAATGCTTAATACCCCGTTGTTATAATTTGCCGAAATATCGTCGTGTTTCACACTTTTAGGCAAAGTAAACGAACGACTAAATGATTGGTAGCTAAACTCACGGCGAGTATATGTAGGTTTGTCGCCTTGGGATTCTTCTGAGTTTTCTACGTGCTCAGATTTTTTCTCTGATGAAATCGTCAATACATCGTCATCCAACGAAATCTTAAAGTCACCCTTGTCCAAACCAGGAGCGGCCACTTCGATATGATAATCGTCAGTGTTGTCTTTAATGTTTACCGCAGGCATATACTTGCCTTTGCTAAAAAAATCATCGTCGAATAATTCGTTTAATACGTTGGTAAAATCTGGTAAAAATTGATCTCTGTTCCATTTAATCAATGACATAATTTTATAGTGTTTTGTTGGTTTAATAATTAATTTAATATTTGCCCACTTTTAGATCAATGGCTGTGCCAGTAGGTTTTTCAACCTTTTTTAAGACAAAATGGCTAGTTTTATATTTTCCAACCCTTAAAAAACTGTCATAATGTCTATTTTTCATCTATCATCAAGAAATACTCCTCCAACCGCTTTTACAACACAAAGCAGTATTGGCAGGCTTAAAGCAAACCTTATTTTCTCGAAACAAGGCTTGCTTATAAAAAATGAGCAGCTTTAAAATTGAGGTAAATTCAACCTAAAATACATTTCAAACTTCGACAGCATGACACTCTTTGGTAAACTGTGAGCGACCGAAAGTTGACAAAAAACACTATTTATTGTATTTAAATACTGGTTTTTAATGAGGTATTTCTATGGTAAGCTTTACAAGAAAGCCCTGTCTTTCGAAAGGGCTTGTGATGGTCAATAGTTGGTTTTATATAAAATTACGGTGGAGTATTTACCTCTAAAGAAAACGAAAAAATACCTGCTCACCTTTTTTACTCCTGATATACTCAAGAGTATTCAAAAAATTGCGTAAATCACGCCCCAGGTTATTGTCCATAAAGTTTTGACTAGGTGCATCATTTTCTACCCCTTTAAAATAAGACTTCAACCAGTACTTATTTTGATTAGAATAGACCACCTTTTCGAAAAAATTGGACTGATGCACTAACCCCAACAATAACTTATGTACCAACAGCTCTATAGTGTCTAATGACTGCTGGCTGGCTTGTTTCATTTGGTTTACCCTTGCCAGCACCTCTTCGTCCGATTCGTTGGGTTTGCCATACAAAAAACGATAACGGTCGGGGGGTACCTCTGGCGGATAATCACACATTTTGATCAGTGGATGAATGTCGGTATTGGTAAAGTCACCCAATTGAAAAAGTTCACTATTGGTACCCGCTTTCATATCAGTTATTAGCCAACAAAACTGGCGGCTTAGTCTGTATTTATGGTCATTTTGCTCAAAGTCGGCTTCAAAAATGTCCGGCTCGGTCTTTATGTGTATATCAACCCCCATTGGTTATGTAGATTATAAATGATAGAAAGTTATTTAATAATACGGAAAATTACTTATAGCACACCATTAACAAAATAGCTTTTGACTTCTCTTAAAAACCAACTCTCAGAAAATGAAGTAAACTCGAATTAACAGGGTACTATGCTTACTTAACCATCCTGAATAAGTTATTTTTTCAATACCCGAAACTCTACTCTTCGGTTAAGCGCCCTCCCTGTATTGGTATTATTAGACATCACAGGTTGAGTTTCGCCCATCCCTTCTGTCCTTATCCTGTCTGGATCAACTCCTCCTTTAGTAAGCAAGTAATTGGCCACTGTTTGTGCCCTACGTTGCGACAAGTCAAAATTTTTGGTATCTGTACCTATGTTATCAGTATGCCCAGTTATTAAAATAACTATTGCAGGGTATTGTTTCAGCAATTTTACCAACTTATCCAGTTCAACCTTAGAAAAAGGTCTAAACGTGGCTTTGTTAAAGTCAAATGACACATTGTCTAAACGATATACTTCTCCTGTCTCGACACTGATAATTGATGAAAAACTCAAGCGTGTCCCTTGTTTTGCCACATATACATCGTCTATATAATAATAAGCTGCATTAAACTCGATACTGGGGTGTACCATCAAACGATCGGTATATTCCCAGTCAAAAAAATTACCAATCATCATATAAGCATAGTCTTTATCTGGGGTAAACACTCCACCAATGTTAACCCACTTGTTGGTTTCTTTGATCATACCTACCGCCTTTACGTGCATTTTATGCGCATTATATGCTTTTTTGGGCTCATTGGTAAACAGAAGGCCTAACTTATTTATAGCATACTTTGAGTACTTCTCTGCTAACGACACTTTTATGCTGGCTTCATACCTTACTCCTTTTTTTAAAGGTTTTAATAATTTTACGCCAATCACTTCATGAGGTGCTTTGGCATGAAAAGCAGTAAGACCAACATACCCCTTGCCACTGGCTGGCTTTTGAATCCCAAAAAAGTTCTTAGGCGTTTTGACCTGAGGTTTGGTGGCACAGGCGTGAAAAAAATCAGGCGTGTAGTGGTAGCTTTCCCAGTGCTTAAGCTGGCTTATTTCTCCAAAGGTGGCAGGGCAACTTTTGAACTCTTCAAACCCTGGGTTGGGCACCAGGTTTTGTGCTGTAGGTGCCAAAGACAAGCTTACAAACCCCAACACCCAACTAACAATCGTATAGGTAGGATTCATTGATACAAGTTAAGACTTCAACCAATTGAGCGCGGGTTGTTCTTCTTCAAAATGCTTTTTCTCTACACCACGCACAAACGTTGTATTGTTGGTTTGCTCTATAGAAAGTTGGGTAATAAATTCACTGCTCATCAGAAAAGCAAGCTTTTTCAAGCCATACCTGGCATAATTGGGGCTTATGTTTTCTGCCATCCAACGCTGAGTATCAGGTGTAATAGGTAACCAAAACTTGCTGGCATCTACCAAATAGCATACTGGGCGACAATGCTCAATGGCATACAACTCTCCTTTTAACAGTTCATCCTTAAAAATACTTTGAGTAAGCTTATCAGTATTTGTCCACTCTCCCATAAGCAACTTGTCTTCAGGGTAATAAGCATATTTGCAAAAATGGCTATGGTAGATCATTTGTGTATCTTTTGTCATAGTTTATCTCCAATGAATTTCGTTTGATGTTTTATGTTGTAGAATAAAATGGGTAAATTGAGACACAGGTAATACCCAAAAGTAAAAATAAAAACACCTGTAAAAGTGTTGAACATTGGCAAGTTCCCACATCTTTAAAGTAAGCGCTTGTTTAAAAAATTGGTAATATTAGCCGAAAAGCAGTGCTCACCAGCACAAAAAATCATCATTTTTAGCTCGGAAGACAAAATTTAAACAAGCTCTAAGTGTAATAACAAGATAATAAATTTTTATCACTAATTTTGTTAATCCAAATTGTAAGTAGTCTTTTTCATAACATACCATTTGCCAGCTTTTAATTGTTATGTATTTTACTGCAAAGGAATAAACAAAAAGATTATTCTTATAGTATTCCTAATGTTGTTTGTCGTTGGCTAATATAGCATCACATATATGAAACAAGAAAATATTAGAAACTTTTGCATCATTGCCCACATTGACCACGGAAAAAGTACTTTGGCAGATCGGCTGCTAGAATACACCCAAACTGTGTCGGGACGCAATATGCAAGCTCAGGTATTAGATAATATGGATCTGGAGCGTGAGCGAGGCATTACTATCAAAAGCCACGCAATTCAGATGACATTCCACTTTGAAGGCGAAGATTATACCCTCAACCTGATTGACACCCCTGGACACGTAGACTTTTCTTATGAAGTTTCGCGCTCTATTATGGCATGCGAAGGAGCCCTTTTGATTGTAGACTCGTCGCAAGGGATAGAAGCCCAAACTATTTCTAACCTGTATCTTGCCATTGGCAACGACCTGGAGATTATTCCAGTATTGAACAAGATTGACTTGCCTCACTCTATGCCCGAAGAGGTTTCTGACGAAATTATTGATCTAATTGGCTGCGAACGCGAGGAGATTATTCCAGCAAGTGGTAAAGAAGGGACTGGGGTAGATAAGATTCTGGAAGCCATTATAAAAAAAGTACCCCCACCCAAAGGTGACAAAGAAAAAGAGCTACAGGCATTGATTTTTGACTCTGAGTTTAATCCTTTTCGTGGTGTAGAAGTAATATTTAGGGTAGTAAATGGCACGATCAACAAAGGAGATAAGGTAAAGTTTATGGCAACGGGCAAAGAATACCTTGCTGATGAAATTGGTGTGCTCAAACTCGACCAGGAACCTCGTAAAATGATAGAAGCAGGCGATGTAGGGTACCTTATCTCAGGAATTAAACAAGCCAAAGAAGTAAAAGTAGGAGATACCATTACCCATGTAAACAAACCCAGTGAATCACCTATTGCAGGTTTTGAAGATGTAAAACCTATGGTATTTGCGGGTATTTATCCAGTAGAAACCTCTGAGTTTGAAGACTTGCGCGAGGCTATGGAAAAGTTGCAACTCAATGATGCTGCTTTGGTGTGGGAACCCGAAACATCGGCAGCCTTGGGCTTTGGTTTCCGTTGTGGTTTTTTGGGTATGTTACACATGGAGATCATTCAGGAACGCCTGGAACGTGAGTTTGATATGACCGTAATTACTACTGTGCCTTCGGTACAGTTCAAAGCCCACCTCAAAAAGGGAGAACCAGTAGATGTTCAAGCACCTGCTGAAATGCCCGAACCAATTACTATAGACCATGTAGAAGAACCTTTTGTAAAGGCGCAAATTATCACCAAATCTGATTTCGTAGGACCAGTGATTAGTTTGTGTATAGACAAACGTGGAATTCTAAAAAACCAAAACTACCTGACCTCCGACCGGGTAGAGATGACTTTTGAACTGCCACTTGCTGAGATTGTGTTTGATTTCTTTGACCGTTTGAAGACTATCTCAAGAGGGTATGCATCGCTCGATTATGAGTTGATAGGATTTCAGCAGTCTAATATGGTAAAACTCGATATCTTGCTCAATGGTGAGAAAGTAGATGCGCTGTCGGCAATTGTGCACCGTGACAAGGCGTATGACTGGGGCAAGCGCTTGTGCGAAAAACTACGCGAACTACTGCCACGCCAAATGTTTGAGATTGCTATTCAAGCAGCCATTGGAGCAAAAATTATTGCCCGTGAAACTGTCAAAGCAATGCGTAAAAATGTAACTGCCAAGTGTTATGGTGGCGACATTACCCGTAAGCGTAAGTTGTTGGAAAAGCAGAAAAAAGGAAAGAAACGTATGCGCCAGGTAGGTAGGGTAGAGATCCCTCAGGAAGCTTTTATGGCAGTACTTAAACTTGACCAATAATCGTTTGTTGGCCTTACAAATATTACATAACAAAAAAGCTCTTAACAGTAAGTTAAGAGCTTTTTTGTTATACATTTAAATTAAAAGTAGTTTGGCTTAAGCCTCTTTCTCATCCTCATCCTTTTTTTGAGCTTTTCTGGTAGTGTAATTTCCCAGACTATCCATGGCAGCGTGTGCCAACTCACTCACTTTATCAATGCCTACATCTACTTTGCTCTCTACTTTGTCTATGTTTACCCCTAAGTCTTTTGCTTTGGTTTTAATGCGTCTACGGGTGTCTTTACCTTTATGGGGTGCCAGTAAAAGTGCGGCAGTTGCGCCTATAGCAACTCCTGTTACAAACCCTAGCCAAGATTTACTGCTCATACTTTTGTGTTTAATGGTTGTAATAAATACGCTATGTTATATAATACCAATTACGAGAGAAGTAGTTAGAATGTAACATTTCCAGCGTTTATTTTTCTTTTTTACTTGCGTTAAAAAGTTGTTGCTTTTCTTCTTTGGACAAACTCTCATACCCCGACTCAGAAATCTTATCTAGTATGGCGTCAATCTCTGCCTGATCAGGAGTGCCATTGCCTGCGTTTACCGAGTTACGATTGGCATTGGCATAGTTTGTTCCGGCGTTGGCGGCTACTTTGCTGCGATAAGTCACTTTCATTTTAGACTTCTTTCGAAACAAACCAGTAAAGCCATCTATAATGTAGTGAATCCAACCACCTAAGTCTGTACCACGATTCAATGAAACTACAAACAAGTATCCCATCAAAGCACCGCCTAAATGAGCCACTTGCCCACCTGCATTCATGCCTCTTAGTTGAAACACCGACAACAATACCAATAAAGCTGCAATGTATTTGATTCTTACAGGTCCTATAAAAATAAGGTGAAAAGAGTAGTTAGGCATTAATGTAGCTGCCCCTACTACTACCGCAAACACAGCTCCTGAGGCTCCTAGCATTGTGCCTCCCATCCCTGTTTTTGCTCCAGGGAAGAAATTGTAAATCAATATATAAGATACTGCACCCGCCAAAGCACCCAATACATACAGGGAAATAAGTCGCTTACTGTTCAAATACTCAGATACCAACATCCCAAACCAGTAAAGTGTCAACATATTGAATACAATATGTAGCAAGTCATGGTGAGAAAACGCATAGGTAAGCACCGTCCAAGGGTGAAACATCAGCTCAGTCAGTGACCCAGACACGAATAAAAACTTGCTGAAAGTTTTGAAAAATGACGGGCTAATTACATAAATAAGATTGATAGCTACCCACCCAATCACATTAATAATAATAATCTGCGTCAGGGCATTATTGGGTTTACGAAAAGCATTTTTAAGGTCGTTTAACATTGTATTATCTCTTTAATTTTTTTTTAGCATTCATAAGTGTTAGAAAGAGGCTTTTGCGCTTCTAGCTGTTGGGTTTGTAAAATAATCATTTTATATCGTTATTTTTCAAGTATTTGTACAATTTGCAGAGAAAATAGAACCCTACATTTTTTACGCCCCTCATGAGAATAACGAAAACATCACACGTATTGTTAGTTATATTTATATTTCCATAACCAAAACCTGGCCAGGATAAAGCCAACAATTGCCCCGCCTAAGTGTGCAAGGTGTGCCACGTTTGCCATCCCTACATTGCCACCTCCTGCTGCATAAAGGGTGAAAACCATATATATTGCCACAAAATACTTGGCTTTGATGGGCACCGGGAAAAACAACAGCATCATTTTCACATTCGGGAAGAACAAAGCAAAAGCTATCAAAATACCGAAGATGGCACCTGAGGCTCCTAACATTTTCAAACCGTAACCTTGCGACCTCCACCAAGTATATTTATCTGACATTTTGGAGTACTGTTGCTTAAATTCCTTCTCTCTATTACTAGCTCCCCTTTTAATTTGGGTTACAAAATGTTCTTTAAAAGATTTCTGTTTCAACAAAACTTGTTTTGCTGCTTCATCTAAATTGGATGTATCCTTTTTTTCAAGCTCTAGAGAAGTGTTCCAAGCTGCAAAAGCACTCTTTAAGAAGTCTTGCTCTTTTTTATAAATTTCTGGTGAATATTTTTTCAAATATTCTGCATAGGCTTTTGGTGTAGGATTTTTCTTAACATACAAAATCGCCTTATGGTGGGTTTTAATCTCTTTTTGAGACGCTTCTATTTTCGGATGTATATCTGAATAGGTTTGATTAAATGAAACCATTTGAAAAGCAGCTCCACCAAAACCACAAGCAAAGTAAAAAATAAAGAAATTACGTGCTCCCCAATTCTGTTCTAACCAAGGGCCAAAAAAGAAAAGCCCCATCATGTTGCCCAACAGGTGAAAAAAGTCGGCATGTAAAAACATGTGGGTGAGTAATTGCCAAGGTTTGAATTCTGGAAACTCGACATACCACAACGTTCCATATATACTTAAAGCATCTTTACTGATGAACGAGTCAGCAAAAAATACAAATACATTAATTATTAGCAAGCCTCTTACTATAGGCGTTAAGTTTCCCATAAAAAATCTGGTTTTTCAAAAAAATCTTTCATCTTATCCAAGGGCAACATTACAAGTGTGGGGCGACCATCAGGAGTGTAGTTGGGGTTAGAAGAGGCAAACAACTGATCAACCAGTAAATTCATCTCTATAGCCGTCAATTTAGCTCCTGTTCTAATGGCTGATCGTTTTGCCAACGAACGCGCCAGTAGTGTTTCACGTTCCACTTTGAGGGTTGCCTGGTAGTTTTTAAACTGCTCAATAAATCCTTCGAACAGCTCTTGTTCATTCTCATTGGTTATATCCGCCGGAACTCCTCTTATTTCGAGGCGGTTGTCTGGCAAAAGTTCAAATATAAAGCCTAAATTACGAATTTCGGTTTCTATTTCCAATACCAATTGGAAATCGGCAGGTTGCAACGATACGGTGGTAGGAAAGAGCAATTGTTGGGCTGTTCCATTATCATTTTTGAGAGAGACTACAAACTTGTCATACAATACTCTTTCGTGGGCAGCCTGTTGGTCTATCATCATCAGCCCAGAGCGTACTGGGGTAATAATGTACTGATTATTCACCTGAAAGCTTGGACGTTCGCCCGAAGGTTTGGCTTCCAACCCCTTTCCTTCTTCTCTGGGTTGCTTGCCCAAATTGTTTGCATTACTTTCAAAAGTGAGGGTTTGTTCAGAGGTTTCTCCTTTTAACTCTTTGTCAAAGTCAAAAGTGTCAGGTGAGTTCTCTTCTATTGCCTTTTTTTCCAACCCTTCGTATATTTTCTGCCAGTTTGACAGGTTTCTTTTTTCCTGTGGACTTTTTTCGTATGGTCTCGACGAAGTATAACCACTTGATGAAGAACTGCCTCCCTTTTCACCACCACTTTCAAAAGCCGAAGTATCTGAGTTGGGGAATTGTTGTCTTTGCGGCAAAGTAGGATCAAGGTTTACGTTGGTCTGAAAATCAAGCGTAGGCGTCAAGTTATGGCTTCCTAACGATTTTTTTACAGCCGCCTGAATAATGGCGTATATGGTACGTTCATCATCAAACTTGATCTCGGTTTTGGTGGGATGCACATTTATATCAATATGCACAGGGTCTATGTCTATAAACAATACATAAAACGGATGCATGTCTGAGGCAATCAACCCTTCAAAGGCGCCCATGACTGCGTGGTGCAGGTAGCCGTGGCGTATGTAACGGTTGTTGACAAAGAAGAACTGATCTCCCCTGGTTTTTTTGGCATTTTCGGGTTTGCCTATATACCCTTTTATCTTAATCAATGGGGTATCTTCCTGGCAAAAAGCGAGTTTATCGCGGTAGTTTTTGCCAAAGATGGCAGTAATGCGGTTGACCATTTTACCCGCATAGAGGTTATACACTTCAGTATCGTTGTGATACAGAGAAAAATTAACCTCAGGATAAGCCAGGGCAATGCGGTGAAACTGGTCTAATATATGACGCATTTCTACTGCGTTTGACTTCAAAAAATTTTTGCGGGCAGGCACATTAAAGAACAGGTTTTTTACAGCTATCGAGGTTCCATGTTGGCAAGCGTTGGCTTCCTGGGTCTTGAGCTGAGAAGCTGCCATACACAAAAACACTCCTAACTCGTCTTGTTCACGCTTGGTTTTGAGCTCTACCTCGGCCACTGCCGCTATAGAGGCAAGGGCTTCGCCCCGAAACCCCATCGTGTATATAGAGAACAAATCGTCGGAAGAGCGTATCTTTGAAGTAGCGTGCCTTTCAAAACTCAAACGAGCATCGGTTTCTGACATACCACAGCCATCGTCTACCACTTGGATCAAAATTTTGCCCGCATCTTTGATAATCACTTTTACATTGCGGCTCTTGGCATCTATAGCATTTTCCATGAGTTCTTTGACTACCGATGCAGGGCGTTGCACTACCTCTCCGGCAGCTATTTGGTTGGCTATAGAGTCGGGCAATAATTGAATGATATCTTCCATAAAAACAAACCTCAGCCCTCATTGGGCAGTTTACTGGCGCTGGTTTAGTCTATTGGTTTATTAGACATTGCCAGGTATTGACTAATACTTTAAATAACTTTGTTGCTATAATATAAAACATTTGGGTGTAAATCACCCTTCCATAACAAGCTTTTTATTTAAAATGTTCGTAGCTCTTCCTGGATTAAGATTTTTTCTTTAATCTCATAAAAATATAGCCTATGGCGGCTATTACTAACAAAAAAGGAGCAAACTCACCATAAGGCAGGTCAATGTTGCCAATACTTATTTTAGCATCCCCAAACAACACATAAGTAAAACCTATAGCTGCCAATATAAAGATAAAGAACAAACGGGTAGTACTGGAGCCCTGGCTTTTGCGCTGGCGTGAATTAAATGCATCAGAGATTCGAGCCGAATAGCTTGCTTGGGTATCATCACCTCCGTTTTCGCGACGTACTTCGGCTATTTTTTCATCAATGCGTTCCTTGATAGGGTCATAATAACGGGGTTCAAAGTTAAAGCGTTTGTGCTTATTTACTTTCATTAAAGAGGGTATCTTCATTGGTTTGTATATTTGGGTGTTAAAGAAATAGTCAATAGCTTTTACAGGGGCGAGCTTCAAGGGCACCCTACGCTATAAGCTTCTAACTAATTATTCATAGTATACTTACTTTCAGCAAATTATGAATTAGTCAATTAGTAATTGATAGTGTACTGTTGTTCACGATCAAAGACTCAATAAACAAATTTACAAATTATATTTGAAAGTAATGTATTTTAACAACTAAAAATTTAGTTATTAATTATAAAATAAAAACAGGCTTTGAGCCTGTTTCAAAATCTTGATGTAATTCTAAATATTAAGGCGCAGTGATATATTTCCAAGGTATTCCTGTTAGAAACACCACCTCATCGCGTCCTGATATACAAATGATGGTAGCATCCATAATATCATCTGCATTAAAAAAAACTTCTGGTGTAACTCTCGGATTACCTATTTTCATAGGTACACTTATTTTATAAGTAGTTCCTCCTTTTTGCGATGTCCAACCTGTGGCTACATAGGGCACTTGCTCAGAGCTCGAACTTGTTTGGGCTTTCCAGTCCTGAAGCCAACCAGCTTTTTCTGATGTCTTTTTCTTATTCCACACATTAATAACCCAAGAGCGGGCATGGTCAATAGACATGCTACCTCCCCAACCATGAAAACCATTAGATAGTTTAATCTGCTCTGGATTTCTGCCATCTGCCCTTTCTAACGAGGAGCTGACACCTGTTGTCCCAGAGTCAGGTGCACTTTTGGCATTTTGTTCACTTACATACTTCTTAGACTCATTGGCTTTGTCGTTGCCTAGTGCAAACGCTATCAATTGAGGTATACTTTGAAAAGAAGTGCTGTCTTCAGTTTCAAACATTTCCCAAAAATCTAAAACTGTTTGCCGATCTTCCACATCTGGCAAATAAGAAGGGAGTAACGCAGTTAACACATCTTTGGTCACATGCTCAAGAGATGTTTTTTTGTTTTGATAAAAAGACTTAGGTACTCCTAGTATACCTTGTTTAATCGGTGGAGGGCTATCCTTTTTCTTGACTGGAGCTGATTTACTTACAGGCTCAGGCTTACTTACTACCTCATCTTTCTTAGGCAATGGTTTACTTACAGGCTTAGGCTTACTTACTACCTCGTCTTTCTTAGGCAATGGTTTACTTACAGACTTAGGCTTACTTACTACCTCGTCTTTCTTAGATGATGACTTCTGGGTTTTTGTCAAGCCTAACTCACTTGCCAAATCGTCTATGGTAGCGTAGTCTGTTGAAGCCTTAGATGCATTTATAATTTTCATCACTGACACACCTTCATAACCCGCTGCCTTCAATAGATTCACCACATCCATAGGTAGCTTATCAGCCAAATCACCTATAAACTTTCCTTGCAATACTGGAGAACTCCCAGACGATATTATGCTGCTGCTGGATATTGGTTGGTTTTGCTGCCCTTTCATTTGCATCGCCTTATCACCAATCACGTCTGCTTCTTTTTCTAGCTTGGGGTCATCATTAATATTTACCCCACCATTGTTGGCTTGTACAGTTGGCTTTACTCTTCCTTGAGCCTGTTGCCCTATATGGGCAAGCTCGTGCCCCAAGTGTTTCTCTTTGCCTGGAGCTATTTCCACTGTATTGCCTTGGGCATAAGCTTCCGCTTTCATTTGAGTAGGCTTACTAGAGTTGTAGTTTACCTGAGTGCCAGTAACATCGACTCCCATGATTGAGCTCACATTGGCTTTTACCTGAGCTTCGTTTGCATTGCCATTACTTTTTCCATTGCCCTTATTACGTTGTATAGGACGTTGTTTTGCTTGAATAGGAGGCTTACTGCCCTCTTTAGTTTGTATAGGAGGTAAACCGCTTTGCTTGGTAGTTTTTGCATCGGCTGGTATAATATTATTTTTGCTTATACCTGCGCTTTTCTCCTGGTTGTTAGCGTGTTTGTGCATAATATTCAAGTTAATTACAGGGGATTAAAACCGTGGAAACAGGGGCAAGTCTTTAGATACCGCTGCTACGCCCTGTTCCACAGGTAACCAACAAATCTATAGTATACTTATTTTCAGTGGGTTATGAATTTGTTAGTTAAAAATCAATTCAAATAAAAATACGCTTTGTTTAGCATTGAAAATCAATGAGGTATTACAACAACTCACTCACCAATTATTCATACATAAAACCACTATAATCTGTTGATTTAACAAAGGGTATATTCAGTCAAAAGCAAACCTTATCTGTGGTTACCCTCAAATAAACGTTTCATTATTCTTTGCTTATAAAACACAAATATACCTGTATAGCACGATAAAACCTTTCATTTCAGGCTTTTTTCGTATAAAATCCATATCATTTATTTTACATAAATGTCTTGATTAGTTTTTGAGTTATATACCTCGCTAACTATGTAATTCACAATTACTTGCTATCTTGCTTATTACTAAAGTTGATTTTTCAAACAAGCCCCTCAAGCCTGGCAGGGTTTGAGCTCAGAAACCTATATCAATGTCAAAAAACAAAAAAAACCGACTGTTTCCTACCTTATGTCTAATATGTGCCTTGCCCCTGTTTTGGTATTGTGGCAATGGTGCTGGCAAACACACTACCCGCACGCTGCCTGTAGATGTGATGCAAAAAAAATGGGTAGACAGTGTTTTTAACAAGCTTACCCCTAAAGAGCGTTTGGGGCAATTGTTTATGGTGGCAGCCAATACCACGCTCATTGACACCCACAAAGTAAGTGTGGCAAAGCTGATCAGGCAACAACACGTTGGTGGAGTTATTTTTATGCGGGGTTATGCTCATAAGCAACTTACCTGGACTAATTACTTTCAGAAACAGGCCAAAACACCTTTGATGGTGGCAATGGATGCCGAATGGGGGCTGGGCATGCGCCTCAAAAATATGATGAGTTTTCCTTTTCAAATGACACTGGGGGCTATTCAAGAAGATACGCTTATTTATCAGATGGGGGCACAAATAGCCCAACAGATGAAACGCCTTGGTACTCATATCAACTTTGCGCCAGTGGTAGATGTAAACATTAACCCCAAAAACCCTGTGATTGGTTACCGGTCGTTTAGCGAAAACCGCGAAACAGTAGCTCGCAAAGGAGTGGCTTATATGAAAGGGCTGCAAGACAATGGTATTCAGGCAAACGCCAAACATTTTCCGGGGCACGGCGATACAGGTACCGACTCCCATTTTGCCCTGCCAGTGATCAAACATGACACCAATCGCCTAGATAGCATAGAATTATATCCTTTCAAGGCTTTGATCAAACATGGAGTAAAAAGCATGATGGTGGCTCACTTGAATTTACCCGCTTACGATTCGGCACAAAACCGCCCTACTACGCTCTCTAAAAATGTAGTAACTAAATTATTGAAAGAAAAACTGGGCTACCAAGGGCTTATTTTTACCGATGCTTTGAACATGAAGGCAGTTACTAATTTTTACAAGCCCGGCGAGGTAGACCTTCAGGCGCTCATTGCAGGCAATGATGTATTGCTCGCTCCTGAGAATGTAAAAAAAGCCATTGAAGTAATTCAAAAAGGAATTTTGCAAAAGAAAATAAGCCAAACCGCTATAGACCAAAAGGTAAAAAAAGTGCTGGCTTTTAAATACTCACTTAAGCTCAATAAAAAACCTGCCCCGCTTTCGCTGAAAAATCTGTACCGCGATTTGCGCTCACCTGCTGCCAAGGCATTGCAACGCAAGTTGTATCAAAAGGCCTTGACCATAGTCAAAAACAAAGATCGTCTACTCCCTTTTCGTCGTTTAGACACCCTCACTTTTGCCTCAGTAAATATTGGCAAAAGCCGCAAAACCGATATGGAACAAATATTAAATAACTACGCTTCCTTTACCCATTTTCACATCAATGCTTTGAAAGCCCGCAAATGGAACTACAATGTGGTGCTCAATAAAGCGAAAAAACACAAAGTGGTCATTGTCAGCATCCACGATTTGCGTAAGCACGGCAATCGGGGTAAATATGGGCTAAACAAAAATGCCATAGACTTTATCAAGCAGTTAGAACGACACACCAAGGTGATCATTAACGTGTTGGGCACCGCCTATAGCTTGCAACACTTCGAAAAGTCTGAGTACTTGACTTGTGCCTACGAAGACAACAAAATTACAAGAAGCCTGGTGCCTCAAATGTTGTTTGGGGCATTTGGGGTCAATGGACGTTTGCCTGTATCGGCGGGTAAATTGCTCAAAGAAGGGGCTGGTGTAACTACCCAAAGCCTTAAGAGACTCGCGTATGGCATTCCGGCAGAAGTACAAATGAATAAAGACTCTTTAAGAAAAATAGATGTCTTGCTTACAAAAGCCATCAAAAAAGGCGAAATGCCGGGTTGTCAAGTAATAGTTGCACGCAAAGGTAAAGTAGTGTGGCACAAAGCTTACGGGCATCAGACTTACGCTCGTCGGGTAAAAATCACCCTGGAATCTATTTACGACATTGCCTCTATCACTAAAGTAGCGGGTACTTTGCCTGCTATTATGTGCTTGTACGAAAAAGACTCGCTAAAACTGGATGCCAAGGTAGTACAGTATCTAAAAGAACTAAAAAACACGAATAAAGACCAAATGACTGTACGTGAAGTATTGACCCACCAGGCAGGCTTGTTGCCTTATTTGCCTTACTGGAAACGTACTCTTACCCATACCAAAACATTGAGTCCTACCTATTATCGTTACCGCAAAAGCCCTGCTTTTCCTTTGCAGGTAGCCCAGGGAATTTATGGCAAGGCAAGCCTCGAAGATAGCCTTTGGAAATGGAGCATTGATACCAAACTACGTAAAAAGAAAAATGATACCGCAAGCTATGACTATACTTATAGTGATTTGAGTTTTTATACGCTCAAGCGCCTTGCCGAGCACCAACTTAAGCAACCTATAGAAAAACACCTGCACCAACACTTATACAAGACCTTGGGAGTGAGCACTCTAGGCTATACCCCTTTGCAAAGGTTTAAGCCTGCTCGATTGGTACCTACCGAATATGACCGCTATTTTAGACGAAAAATTATACGAGGTACGGTGCACGACCAAGGTGCCGCCATGCACGGAGGGGTTGCGGGACACGCAGGGCTGTTTTCTAATGTAAATGACCTTGCCAAGTATTTACAAATGCACTTGCAAAAGGGCGAATATGGGGGCATTCGCTACTTTGAAGCTGCCACCATTGATACTTTTACCCGGGCACATTTTGCGGGGAACCGCCGAGGGTTGGGCTGGGACAAAAAACCAGAAAAACCCTACTCGTATACGCCCAGCCTGTTTTCACAAGCTTCTTATGGGCACTCTGGCTTTACGGGTTGTGTGGTGTGGGCAGACCCCAAAGAGGAGGTATTGGTAGTGTTTTTATCCAACCGTATTTACCCTTCGGCAGAGAACAAAAAGTTGATTATAAACCATACCCGACACAAATTGTTAGACCAGGTGTTTAGGGCAATTGTGCAGAAAAAGAGTAATTAAATAACGACCATTGTTCAATTGTTATATGGCTACATTGTTGGTTTTACCCCTGAAAAACAAGTAGCCAAAGGGTTGGTCATTGCTACCAGTACTAAGCATCAAGTAATCCTGATTATGGGCGTACATCGATACAATCGCAACAAGTCTGGAGCACAAGTTGCCACCAAAGTATTGACCCTTACGGGGATTGGTTTACTCACTAATGCCAGGTTATTGAAAGCCGCCAAAGCTGACTTTATGAAAACGCCCAAAGGTAATGCATACAAATCGCCTATTCCTGAAGGGCAAAAAGTGATTTTACCTAAACAGAAGTAAATCAGCAATAGCACTACTAACATAAAAAGTAAAACTCAATAAGCCAATAAGCCAATTGGCTTATTGAGTTTTACTTTTTAGTATCTTTCCATACCCACCAAGCCCAGGCAATAAAGACAAACTGCACTGGCAAACGAATATAAGCAGCCGACTTGCTACCAACGGCAGGATTTGCCGCAAAAACATCTATGACATGCAGGGGCAAAAAAGCAATCATTAGAAGAAATATACCAAAGGCTGCCCACTGTTTATAACCCGGAACAAATAAGCCAACTCCTAATATAATTTCTAATATACCTGATCCGTAGTTTACCAATGCTTCGGGCAAAAAATCAGGAATGAAAGGAGCATACAGGGCAGGGTTTAAGAAGTGATTAATCCCACCATAGGTAATGAATACGCCTAGTAAAATTCGCGCAATGAGTAATACTGTTTTCATATAAATGAGATGAGTAAAAGTTGACAGTTAGACTTTAAAAGATGAACTTGTTTACGGTTTATGCTTTGATAGCAAAAATTTAATTTTTGATTTTCAGGCGAGGCGTGTAAAACGGAGTTTAGCAGAGCTAAATGAGTATTTACACAACAAAGCATGTAATCAAAAAACTAGTTTTGAATCATTTGAAGAAACCTTAAACAAGCTCGATATAATAAAGGCAAGTTGCCACGAAAAAACAACTTGCCTTTGCCTTACTTTAGTTCAAAACTTCTAGTAGTTTCTCTGCCACCAACTCCGAAGAAGCCGGGTTTTGCCCTGTAATCAACAAACCGTCAGTGATTGCATAAGGGCTCCAATCTTCCGCTTTAGAGTAAACTCCTCCATTTTCTTTGAGCATGTTTTCTACCAGAAACGGTACCACATCGGTGAGTTGTACTGCATCTTCTTCTGAATTGGTAAAGCCCGTTACTTGCTTGCCTTTTACCAAGGGACTTCCATCGGCTGCTTTGGTGTGTTTGAACACCGCTGGGGCGTGACAAACAGCTGCGACGGGTTTATTGTTCTGGTAAAACTTTTCAATCAACGCAATAGAATCCTTAT
Organism: Microscilla marina ATCC 23134; assembly: GCF_000169175.1. Taxonomy (NCBI): domain Bacteria; kingdom Pseudomonadati; phylum Bacteroidota; class Cytophagia; order Cytophagales; family Microscillaceae; genus Microscilla; species Microscilla marina. The sequence goes on along the minus strand of NZ_AAWS01000010.1, from coordinate 74,194 downwards.
CTTCTGCCAAGTCCCATAAAGGACCATGCCCACCAGGGTAAAATACGGCATCGTATCCATCTTGATTGATGTCTGCCAACTTCAGGGTTTTGCTTAATACCTCTTGGGTAGCTGCATCGTTATTATAACGTTCAGTAGCAGGCGTCATAAAATCTGCCGAGGCGCTCTTAGGATCAACAGGGACTTGTCCTCCTTTTGGTGAAGCTACATCAATCGTAAAACCTTTATCTTGCAACAAATAATAAGGGCTGGCAAATTCTTCTATCCAAAATCCGGTTTTCTCTCCAGTATTCCCTAGTTCGTCGTGGCTTGTAAGTACAAATAACAACTTTTTCATGAGCTTATTACATTTATATTAAAAAATGGGTCAGGTCGTAGTAAGCAGCTTATAACCAAACACTTACTGACTTAAACTTTATTTAATACAAAAGTAAAGGGTTTATCTTTACCAAAAATTGATGTATGATAAGAAATAACCTAAATCCAAAGTATCACGTTGTTTGGATAGTAATCTGACTGGCTCTATTATCCATTGTAGTGTTTTGTACATTTTTATTGAAAGTATAAATGAGTGCTCCAGTTGTCACGTTTTTTTGATCATACTACCATCATATAAGCAAATGTTTCTTACTTAGCCAATATGAATTTTATGAAAAATACCCCCCTACATACGTCTTTCTCTCAAAATACACCTGTCCAAAGTACACCCATTTTTTGGGAGGCTACTATTGCTCCCTTAAGCCTCAAATATGTCAGTCAGTCGGTCATTACCTTATTACCACAACTTACTTCAAAAAAACTCACAAACTTTTGGGAATGTATACACCCGGAAGACCTGCAGTTTGTACAACAATACTATGAGCAAGCTACGCAGAAAGGGGGCGTTCAAACAATTCAGTACAGGGTTTGCCCAGCCAACCAACCTCCCATCTGGGTTAAAGATGTGTTTGAACTACGCCCTGGCCAAAGCACCTCCCCCAAATTGTTTGGATTAATCAGCCAAGAAAAGCAACACAATAGTGCTCATGAGATTTTAAAAAAACGAGAACAAGCCATCAAAGACATTGTCAATCATTCGGCACATAAAAAAGGGCAGGCGTACTTCAACCAAATTGCCCAAAGCCTTTGCCAGGTAATAGCAGCTGATTTTGTAGTAATTGGAAAAAACATACCACAAGACCAGAAAATACAAACAATCACAATTAGTACTACCAATCAACTAATTCCTAACTTTTGTTATGTTTTGCAAGGTACCCCTTGTGCCAATGTAACCGGACAAAGCACTTGTGTATACCCACAAAATGTAGCAGAACTATTTCCTGAAGATAAAATGCTGACAGAAATGAGCGTAGAGGGCTATCTGGGAACTCCTATTTTTGACTCTGAGGGCAAAAGTCTGGGTATTATCATTGCCTTGTACAAACAAGCGATTGACAATGCTTCTTATACATCCTCTTTGTTTGAATTATTTGCCACGCGCATTGGTGCCGAAATGAACCGAATACAATCAGAGGTAAAACTTAAGGAAAGTGAACAACGTTTTCGTCAATATTTTAAAGAAGATAAAGCCGTTAAGCTTTTAATTCACCCTGATACCAGCAAAATTGTAGATGCTAACCAGGCAGCCGAAGCATTTTATGGCTATAGTTACGACGAACTTGTACAACTAAAAATCTCTGACTTGAACCTACTGGATCAAAAAGGAGTAGTAAAATCATTGCAACAAGCCAAACACCAACAAAAAAACAAGTTCCAATTTAAGCACCTCACCAAAACAGGGCTTGTCAAACATGTAGAAGCCTACTCTAATCCGCTGTACATTGATAATACGAATTACTTGCTTGCTACTGTGCATGACATTACCGAGAATGTGCAAAATAAACTAGAATTGATCAAAGAAAAACAGTTTGTAGACTCTATCATACAATATGCTGCTGAAGGTATCTCTGTATTTCATCAAACCAGTCAATATCCTTATATAAGATTTACAGTGTGGAATCAGCAAATGGAAAAAATAACCGGATACACGCTAAAGGAAATCAATACTTTGGGTTGGTACCAAACTATCTTGCCTGACGCTACCCATACTCACATAAGTGGAAGTGTAAGAATGGAGCAACTAATGAAGGGCCATAACCTTAGCAATGAGTCTTGGATAATAGAACAAAAAGGCGGGGCGCAAAGGGTTATCTCTATATCCACTAATATCATCAATAAAGCAGATGGAACCCACATCATGGCTATTATGCAAGACATTAGTGAGCAAAAACAAGCACAGAAATCTCTGATGGATCGCCAGGCGCACATGCAACTTCTCTATCAAATTACCAGCAATGCCTCTGAGGAAATAGATTTACAGCTACAAAATGCGCTCAAGCTTACCACTACATTTTTTAATGCTGAAACTGGAATGGTAAGCTCAGTCAACCAAGAAAATTTCATAGTACTCAATAGTTACAGCACCCAAGATCAAATGCCAGCAGGTACGGTTATTCCTTTAGCAGATACGTTGTGTAAAGTCACCCTAGGCAAAGATGATGTATTAATGGTTGCCAATACTCAAGATAAAAAATGGGCGACTATAAAACCTAAAAACAGCCAGGTTTTGTCATACATAGGCACAGTTATTCACGTATTTGGCAAAAAATACGGATCACTATGTATTACCAGCACTCAGGCTCATACAGGTTACCCAAGTGTAGCTGGAGAGTTTATCAACCTATTGGCACGCTGGATAGGAAACCTCATAGAAAAGCAAATCAAGGAAAAAGATTTACGAGAAAGCGAAGAGCGTTACCGCTCGCTTACCGAATCGGCTCCCATAGGCATTGTACTACATGCAAAAGGTAAAATTATTTATGCTAATCCATTCAGTAAACAAACCCTTGAAGCCAGTCACCAAGACCAACTATTGAACTTACCTATCCAAAATATTTTGCACCCTGACTCGCTGCAGGTGGCTTCGGAGAGAATAAAAGAGTTGTACGCTAAAAAAGGGAGCTATGTACCACCAGTAGAGGAGAAAATAGTTACCCTCAAAAATAATATCAAATACTGCCTTATTTCAGGTATTTCTATCGAGTATAAAGGGCAACCAGCTATATGCAATGTATTTGCCGACATTAGTGATAGAAAAAAGGTAGAAAAGGAACTACTCCGAAAGAAAAATCAATTGGAAAAAGTGAACAAAGAGCTGGAAGAGCTCACCTATGTAGCTTCGCATGATCTAAAGGCTCCTTTGGCAAACCTACAGGGATTAATGATGCTCATAGAGGAAGCTCAAGGAATAAAGGAAGACAACCTTGATGTTTTCGAGAGGATGCAGTTATCAGTCGTGCGTATGCAAAACACCCTCAATAACCTTAATGAAGTAATTGCGCTTAAACAGGAAATGGGTATGCAAAAAGAGTCTATTGGCTTTGAAGCACTATTTGCCAACGTTAAAGCCAGCCTAGAAACCCAAATTGTGGAAGCAAAAGCCTCTATTACCACTGATTTTTCTGCCGCTCCGTCGGTAGAGTACCCTTTATTTCATCTCAAAAGTATTATGCAAAACTTACTAACCAATGCCATTAAATACCGCGATGCTCATCGTCCACTTTCTATTAGAATACGTACAACTATGCATAATGGGCAAGTATGTCTCATGGTAAAAGACAACGGTTTAGGCATAGATTTAAGCAAATCGAAAGACAAACTATTTGGACTATTCAAACGTTTACATGTCCACGTTGAAGGAAAAGGTATAGGTTTATACATACTAAAATCCATCGTTGAATCCCATCGTGGATTCATAGAAGTAACAAGTAAATTGAATCAAGGAACCACATTCAAAATTTATCTGGGAAATGAATAAATCAACGGTTTTATTGGTAGACGACGACGAAATCACTAATTTTTTATGTAAAAAGATGCTCACAGAGCTTGGTTTTCAATCTGTTGAGTCAGCCACTAATGGTCAGGAGGCCATCAAATGCCTCCAACATACCTGCCCTGACTTTATATTTTTAGATATAAAAATGCCTGTAATGGATGGGTTTGAATTTTTAGAAGAATTAAAAATATTGGCATTATGCCAGCACACTAAAATAATCATGCTTACTTCTTCATCTCGTGAAAAAGAAATAAAACAAGCTTCGGCATATTCCAATGTTATAGATTTTGTAGTAAAACCACTCACTAAACAAAAAGCCAGTCATATATTTAAGCACATTATATAAAAAAACATCCTGTCAGAGATAATCAATGACAGGATGTTTTTATAAGCATACATAAGCTATAAACTTAATTTTTTTGTGCTTGTTGAGTTGTAGATGAGCTCGCCAATATCCAGTTTGATACAGCAACATACCGTTGTTTATCTTCCTGAAAAACCTCAATTTTATCTTCCGAAGTATTTACCCTAAACTCGCATACTACTTTGCCTTTACATCCCGAATACAATCTCATCTTGCCTACAAAATAAGGGCTCGCTTCTGCGGGTGACTCGTATATGGCATAACGTAAACCACTAGGGCAACGGCTAATCATCTGGCGTTTGAGGTTTACTTTATAACGCCTCGCCAACGGTTTCGTTAAGTTTTCGTGCACAAACAAGCGCCCTCTGGAACTCAATTGAACCCGGTCTTTTTTATCAATCAATGTTGTTTTCGCCTTTACTGGTATTTTATCAACACTACGCGAAATCATTGCTGTGGTAAAAAGAACTACCAGTGCCAACGTTGACACCCCTAAAACAGTTTTTTTTATATGCTTCATAATACTTGTAATTTGATATTATAACTTCGATTTGTTAAATAATTGTATATATTTTAGAGACTTTTAGGCGCTAACCTCAACAACAACTCGGCTATCAATAAATTAGGCACCCAATTAATCCAGGAGGTGACCACCACCGCCAGTTCTGGGTCCATAGTGGGCAAGCCAAACTGCCCTATGCCATAGGTGAGCAAAGGCATGTACAGCCTTAGTGTCACTGCAGAAAACACCAATGCATAACTTCGCACCATCCACTTGCGATGTGCCACAAAGTCGCGTTTAATAGCGGTTTGTAAGGCCAAAAAAGTAGTAATAAACCACAACCATGCTAGTATAAAAAAGGCCAATTGTGCCCAAAAACCTCCATTGGCAAAAAATGCCATATATAAACCACTGGGGGCAGCCAAAAACAAGATAGTAAAAACATACGCTTTGCCTACCTTTCGGTGAAGTTTTGGGTAACGATGACGCAACCTGGGTACAAACTGAAAAGGACCAGTAACCAAACAGATAATGCTAGAGGTAATGTGTACGTAAAAAGACGCCATCCAGGTAAGGTTTTGAACCAGGTTTCCCTTCCAAAGCAAAAACTCTACATCGGTACGAAAGGAAAAGTAATCGAGTACATTCAAAAATACCACAATGCTCCAGAATACAATCATTAACCACCCTAAGCGAAAACCCCAAAGTTGTACTTTATTTTCTATGGCCATATAAGTATATATGCTACAGTAAGTTTTATTGGTTTATACGTAAGACAAATAAAAGCGTGGAAGGGAGTAGAAGAAAAGGAGTATTTTTATTGAAAAAAATGACTTAGTGATCTTTCATAAATAATTTGAGCCATTAAAGTGTATCTATTGCCCTCATTCTTCTCAAAAAAAAAGTTTCATAGTTTTGGCTATGCACCGTTTTTTTGAATCGTCTGAGAACAATATATTTTCTTGAATTGGAACATCTTATTTTTTCCAGATCACTTACCCATTAAATGGCGCCTCTAGCCGACTTTCCGCACGTATGTTCGGGAAAACAAATAATTGATGTAATCACTTGATTGCAAAAGCATTATTTTTTTATGTCGACCAAAAGTTTTACTTTTTGGTATGCAATCATTTCCCATAAGTAAAAACCTTGACCACTTAGGGTTGGTAAGTGGCATGTGTGATCGTTTAAACTTGAGCTCTAAAATAGATGAGCTTTTACCTAACACCAATGGGCTTCATCAAGTAAGCACAGGTACTTGCGTCAAAGCCTTGATTTTAAATGGTTTAGGTTTTGCCGAGCGTCGCTTATACCTGAGTCCTCATTTTTTTTCTGATAAGCCTGTTGCTCACTTATTAGGAGAAAATCTAAGCGCAGAAATGTTCAATGATGATCGTCTTGGTCGTTGCTTGGATGATTTGTATGCCTTTGGTGTAAGTGAGTTATTCAGCCATTTGGCTGCACAGAGTTATGAAATACTGGGTTTGTCAGAAGAAGTAGACTCAGAGTTTCGCCACTTGGATGCGACCAGTTTTGGGTTGGAAGGGCAATATAATAGTGAACTTAACGAAGCAGAGGTTTCTTGCCTTCACATCACCCAAGGTTACAGCCGGGATCACCGCCCTGACCTAAATCAGGTAATGCTTAACTTGGTAGTAGAAAACTCCTCAGGCATACCTTTGCTTATGGAAGGTTTGCATGGCAATACAAGTGACCAAACAAGCTTTGGTCAAACCATTGATGATTATGTAGAACGTTTGCAGAATAATGGTCAGCCTATATGTTGGGTGGCAGATAGTGCCTTATACACTGAGGAAACCATCGGTAAAATCTCAGGTCGGCATTATTGGATCACCCGTGTTCCTTCCAAGCTTACTGCTGTTCAAGAATTACTCCTACAGGTACAGCCAGAGCATATGCAATTCTTCACAGAAGAAAAATTGAAAAACTACCGCTACCAGAAAGTATGCAACAGCTATGGAGGTGTAAGACAAGAATGGATGGTTGTCTTTTCTGAGGCAGGTTATAAGCGGGATGTTCATAGTTTGAAAAAACGTTACCTAAAAAAAAGCAGTGAAGAGCACCAAGACTTTATCAAGCTTTGCAAAAAGGTTTTTAGCTGTAAACAGGATGCAGAAAAAGCCTGGGAACAATTTTCAAAAAAGTGCCAGTACTTGTCAATAGAAGACCTGAATTTTCAACAAGTCAAGGGGTTTAAAAAACCAGGTAAACCTCCCAAAGGAGCTCAAAAACAGACCATAGGGTATCGTATTACAGGGTGTCCACTAACCAAACTCACACACTATGAACAACTAAGACAAAAACAGGGCAAGTTTGTGATTGCTTCCAATGATACAGCACAAAGGTGGGGGAATGGACATAAACTACTGGCTTACAAAGGACAATCTAATGTCGAGAAAGGTTTTAGGTTTTTGAAAGATAAAGCTTTCCTTGCTGATAGCTTCTTTGTAAAAAAGCCAGAGAGACTTGAAGCTATACTCATGATTATGGCATTGTCGCTGATGGTGTATGCAGCTTTGGAGAGAGAATTAAGAAAAAACCTGCAGCAGGAAAAGGAGTTTGTCCTGGATCAAACTAAAAAAGAAACTCAAAAACCCACAATGAAATGGATTTTCGAGTTTTTTAGAGGCATTCACTGCTTGTGGGTTAATCAAGAACAACCTATGCTCATTCTTAATATGAATGAGATGCATACAAAGGTCATTAGGTTACTGGGGCAAGAAGTTAGGAAATACTATCTCCTTGAATAAACGCCTCATAAACAGTGGTTTAATAAATTACTCGGTTTTAGCTACACAGGTGCGGAAAGTCGGCTCTAGCGGAGGTACTTCTTCAAAACTTCTCTTCGAAGAAGTACCATAACTTTGACCGTTTCTATGGTACACTTTATTTTTTGTATTTTGAAAAAGGGCAAAAAAAAACTTCTTCCTTGTAAATATTCAAGGAAGAAGTTATCAGGGGCAACTGGTAAATCACGTCAAAAACTTAGTCAGTTTTGTCAGTAAAAAACTTGTTGTTACCCAGTATTTCGTTTTCGTCGTTTATGTTATAACGCGATATATTATTTTCAGAAGAATGCGGTGGCTCTACTAATTTGACCCCACGACGTAAATAAGCCGGTACGTCTATTTTATCTTTAAAGCCTTCGTTCTCAAAATTTTTGCTCAACTTTTTCAGTTTATTGATTCGCTCATCTGCTTGTTTTATCAACTGCTGGCGCTTTAGGTCAATTTCTGACAAAGGTGGCGATTGAACTGGCGGTTCTTCTTGTTTTTCTATTTCAATTTGTTCAACTTGGGGAGTATTTATGTCCTCTGGTTCATCAGTCAAATCTTTTTTTTTGACGTTAGAAATTGGATCCTCCTCTGAGGCATCATCATCCAGGTCATAAATGACACGTTGGGGCTCTGACGGCTCTTCTATTTTGGGCTCTTCTACTTTTTTAGGTGTATTTGCCTGGCTGTTGCCATTAAGATTAAATACTACGTTTCTCTCTTCTACTTCTTCCTTTGCCTTGTTTACCATTGGTGGTGGAGTAGACTCAACTACAGGAGTATTGATTACTGGAGTAGCAGGAGTGTTTGTTATTGGAGTATTTTGTACAATTGGCTCAGTTTTTTTGGGTTCATTAGAAGCCAGTCTTTCTTCACCTTTAAAGCCAGTAGCAATAATAGTAACACTGATGCAGTCACCTAAAGCAGGATCAATACCATTACCAAAAATCAAATCAGCATCTTCGCCTATTTGATCCTGAATATAATCGGTAATATCGGTTAACTCGTCCATTTGTAACTCAGAGGTTTCGCCAGACATGATTGAAAGCAATACTTTCTGAGATCCGTGAATACTTCGGTTGTTTAATAATGGAGAATTCAATGCCTCTTGGGCAGCTCTTAACGCACGATTTTCTCCTTCGGTTTTAGCAGAGCCCATCACTGCTGCACCAGAGTCGCGCATTACAGTTTTTACATCCTCAAAGTCAACATTGACATAACCAGGTACTGTAATAATTTCAGCAATCCCTTTGGCTGCAGTAGTTAAGATACTATCTGCTTGAGCAAAGGCTTCGCTCATTTTCAGGTTGCCATATATTTCGCGGAGTTTATCATTTGAAATTACCAACACTGTGTCACAATGTTGTTTCAATTGATTAATTCCATTTTCTGCGTGTTTACGTTTTTTCTTCCCTTCAAAAGCAAATGGAGCTGTTACAATGGCAACAGTCAAAACCCCTAATTCACGAGCAATCTCAGCAATAATAGGTGCGGCACCAGTTCCGGTACCTCCTCCCATACCCGCTGTAATAAATAGCATACGGGTGCTTAAGCTCAATAAATCTCGAATATCTTCTTTACTTTCTAAAGCTGCTTCTCTGCCTTTTTCAGGATTAGCACCAGCTCCCAAACCTTCGGTAAGTGCGGTGCCAATTTGTAATTTGGCGGGAACAGAACTCAAGGACAGTGCTTGAATGTCTGTGTTACAAACGAAAAACTCTACATCTTTAATACCACGATCGAACATGTGATTCACCGCATTGCTCCCTCCTCCTCCAACACCGATCACTTTAATTATAGAGTTTTCATTGGCAGGAATGTCAAACTTGTAGTTGTTTTGTTCCATACTTTTTAGGGTTATTTGTGCAACTATCTCAAAATGAGAGATTTAGCGCAACCAACTGATAAAAACCTGATTATCAGCCTATTATGTGCCATTTATATACGATAGATCAAATGATTTATTTGATTTAGATCGAAATATAAGCTATTGAACCGAGATAGTCAAATAATTGATAATCTGTTTTTTACAAACGTTTAAGCCTTTTTTAATGGCTTTTTATAATTGGTTGCCTATGGTGAACCTTCCTTTTTAGAAGAAGCCACTCGACCAAATCCACTTAATAGTTATTTTTTTTGTCATCAAAGTCGTCAATTAACAGTCCTTTGGTACGTTCTATGATTTTCCGGAAAAAATCACCCCCAGAAGCTTGTTTTGCTTTTGTTTTTGTTTTTGAAGTTGCTGTGTTGTTATTAATCTGCGTTTGATACTTTGTATCCCTATCATCTAAAGCTCTGAAACCAGCCATTACCAGCCCTATGGTAGTTGCATACATTGGGCTCTTGGCAGCTTCTACTTTCGTTTTACCAAGGTACTCATTCGGGTAACCTACCCTTGCATCCATTCCAGTCATAAACTCAAATAGCTGCTTGCAGTTTCTCAATTGAGACCCACCACCAGTAATTACAATACCGCCTACCAGCTTATTGAGGTAACCAGATTTAATAATCTCTTGGTGCACTGACTCTATGATTTCTTGCATACGCGCCTCGATAATGTGTGCCAGATTACGTACGGATATTTCTTTGGGTGAACGCCCCCTCAGACCTGGAATAGACACAAACTCGTTTACGTTGGCTTTTTCGACAATTGCTTTCCCAAACTTTACTTTGAGTTTTTCGGCCTGTCCAGTCATTATTCTACAACCTTCTTTGATATCAGAGGTTATAATATCGCCTCCAAAAGGTATAACGGCGGTATGGCGTATAATATTTTCATAAAATATAGCTACGTCAGAAGTTCCTCCTCCAATATCCACCAATACTACCCCAGCTTCACGCTCTTCGTCGGTAAGCACCGACAAGCTGGAAGCTATAGGTTCTAGTATCAGGTTTTCTATTTCAAGTCCGGTACGTTTCACACAACGGTTGATGTTGTTGATGGCGCTGGTTTGGGCTGTAATGATATTGAAATCAGCTTCGAGTTTGATACCCGACATACCTATTGGCTCTTTGATACCAGTCTCAAAGTCAACCGTATAGTCTTGTGGCATCACGTGAATAATCTCGTTACCAGGTGGTGTTACAATACGGTACATGTCGTTGATCAAACGATTGACATCATTGCGAGTTATTTCGTTCTCTGCCGAATCACGGGTAATACTTCCATTCTGTTTCAGGCTTTTGATATGTTGCCCGGCAATACCCACATTTACAATGCGTATATCTATGCCAGAAGTCTGCTCAGCTTCTTCGATGGCTTCTGAGATAGCAGTCACAGTTTTGTCGATATTAATTACTACTCCACGGGTTACCCCTTCTGACGGCGCCTTGCCCATGCCTAGTAATTCTATTTTACCAAATTGGTCTTTTTTACCTACCAGGGCACATATTTTAGTGCTGCCTATGTCTAATCCTACTACAATTTTATCTTTCATGTCAGTATTATTCGCAAATTATCTGTTTGTCGAAACGCAAGCTGATCTTACGGTAAGCATTCCAGCCTTTTCGAGGAAGTATTTCTTTATAAAAAACCTTAAATCTATCAAGTTTGCTTTTCCATTGGTTTAAATTACCAAAGTCAACCACTTGTTTGCCTAATTGTAAATACAGTATCATATCTTGGTTTTTAAGCACATCTACTTGAGCTATTTGTGCTTTGAGAAAGGGATCTTGGTAAATATACCTGATCATTTCAAGTAACTCTTTGTCTTGTTTATTGCGTTTGAAATCAAGAGGAGCAGTTCGCTCGCTTTGAGTTACCAGCAATACTCTAGCTGTAAATTTTCTTAAAACGTTAAGCACCACCCCATTATTGTCTACATAAACATCTGCCTTGCTTTTTCTTATAAATCGGGCTATGGGGCGTTTCAAGGTAACATCTACAAACAATACTCCCTTCAAATTTCTTGCTATTTGACATTTTTCTACAAATGCGTTCCCCTCTTTGACTCTTTTTTCCAGGGTTTTGATAGAGATATTACTGAAGCTATTATTGAGCACTTTTTCTTTTCCTCCATTGGTCATTAGGCGGATGACGTCTTCGGTAGACAAAAAGTAATTATCCGCTTCGTTTTCAATATTTATCTGAATATCAGTACATAGTCTTCCATTATGTCTGATTTCGATAAAGCCAAACACCAAGAAAATAATTACAACCCAAAAAGAAATTACAACATTTTTTCTAAATCTTAATTTGCTTTTGGGTATTTGTTTTTTCGTTTTCTTCTTTTTGAATATATTTTTCATTTAACAGTGCTCCAATTTTATCTACCATAGCCCCTATATCTCCGGCTCCTATGGTAAGTACAACTTCGGTATCGTTCCTTTGCAAAAAGTCATAAAGTTCGTTTTTGCCACACAATGTTTTATCTTTTATAGTTACTTTATCCAAAATCAACTGAGAGGTTACCCCTTGAATGGGTTGCTCTCTTGCCGGGTAAATATCAAGCAACACCAACTGATCGGTAAGGCTTAAGCTCTTGGCAAATCCATCTAAAAAGTCGCGGGTACGAGTAAATAAATGAGGCTGGAAAATCGCCGTGATCTTTTTGTTTGGGTACATCGCTTTCACTGACTTAAGAAATACCTCTATCTCAGTAGGGTGATGTGCGTAATCGTCGATGTAAATGATATTTTTATGTTGTAAAATATACTCAAAACGACGTTTTACTCCTTTATACACAGCTAGTGCATCTCTAATTTGTTGAGGGTCAATGCCCAACTCCAGGGCTACGGCTATAGCTACAGTTGCATTGATGATATTGTGATAGCCAGGTACTTTGATTTTTATGTTTTGAATAGTGATGTCTTCTGTGTGAAAATCAAAGTAAAATGCCTCAGGGGATACTTGTACATGCTGTGCCTGGCAATCTGCATTTTGTTCTAAAGCAAAACTCTTTGTAATAACTGTATTTGGAAGTAAGTTAGTGCCTAAATGTATTTCTTTTTTTATAAAAAGTCTACCGTTTTCTTTGATTTTTTTGATGAAAGCCACATAAGAATCAAGCACTGAGTCTTCGTTACCATAAATGTCTAAATGGTCTGCATCTACTGAGTTAAGCACTGCAATATTGGGGTGCAAATGCAAAAAAGATCGATCATACTCATCAGCTTCCACCACCATAATAGACTCTTTATCAATCTCTTGACTCAATATAAGGTTAGATTCATACTCCTGAAGTATTCCTCCTAAAAAAGCAGTACAATTCTTTTTTGCATAATGAATAATATGGGCAATCATAGAAGAGGTAGAGGTTTTTCCGTGAGTTCCGGCAACCGCTACTGTAAACCTGTCTTGTGTAAGAAAACCAAGTACTTCAGCTCTTTTTTTGACTTGAAAATTATGTTGTTTGAAATAATTTAATTGCTTGTGCTGTGCAGGTACAGCAGGTGTATATACTACCAATGTAGTCGCAGGGTGGGTAAATGCCTCTGGAATATGCGCTACATTGTCGTCAAAATGTATATCAATGCCTTCTTGCTGAAGTTGAGTGGTTAGGGTAGTAGGGGTGCGATCATAGCCAGCTACTTGGTATTGGTGAGTATTGAACCACCTTGCCAGAGCACTCATGCCTATGCCTCCAATACCTATAAAATAGATGTTTTTGATTTGTTCCAACATTATTGATAATAATGAAGCTTATTCGTTAAGCCAGGTTTACTTTAATAAATTTGGCAAAAATAAGTAAAACGGTTTGATTTTTAAATGGTCACACATGCTTTATTTTGTTTTTTTCAAGCAAAAAATTGAGTGTAACACGCTTTTAGACAATATTTTTATCAAAAATGTATCAAAGTTAAAATACAAAAACATACATGAGCATTTACTACCATACAATTTGCTGTTTTTACCTAATAAAACAGATGACAATAAACCAAGAAAAAACATACCCTGCTTTCCCCCCAAACACCCACTTTTGGCTCAAACACCTTAAAGCAAGGCACTGATGCCATTTTTTCAAAAAAACACCTCATCTTTTCACGACAAAAAAACGCTGTAATCAGATCATCATAAAAATAAATCAAATTCGTATTACTTTTTCTCAAAAAAACACCTCTTTTTATTTTTTATACAAAAATGAGTAATTGTTTACTTCATATTCACATATAAATATCTAATAATCAAACACTTACTTAAAACATCTTCATAAATGATTACTCCTTTACCAACAAAAAAACATTAAGGTATACACAATAAAAAACTCCGTTTCCCAGAAATGGACTAAAAGCAAGTGCAATTATTTGATTTTTGAAAGGGTTACCCATTACATTTGTAACACCAACTAATAATTGATCAGACATACTATTTACAATATCTCTAAATTTTATAAATCATACCACCAACCTATTATACTATTTGAACTAAAAGACATTTGTACAATTTGATGAGTACAAGTGGGTATTTTCTTATTAAAAGAGGAATGTTTGATGATCTTGAGCTGACCTTTTAGATAAAGAGAGTTATAGGATTTTTGTCCTTTAAGAAATCGTGTTTAAGCACGGTGTGCTAAAGGAAAGATATGCCTGCGATAGTTTGAATAAACTTATCAACTACAATCAATCAAGTAATTATTTATTTGCTATTCTTAAATGAATAGTGACAAACATTTATAAGTTTATATTGATACATATAATTTAATTGTTCTTTTACATTTTCAAGTAATTGATGGTTAGTTATAGATCGCGTTAAATTTAAAAACAAAAAATTGTCAAAAAAAGCCTTTGGGCTGGGCAAACTATGTTACACAGGTTTATTACCTGACTGGTTATTGTAGATTTTTTTTACTCAAAACGACTGCTAACACTTTATAATATTAAATTAATTACACAAAATTGATTGTTGGATCACGAGCATATTATTAACAAATTAGACATTGAACATGAACAAATACAGTTTATCATTGCATTATACTTGTACACAAGCACATATCCACCATAGTTGTATTCCAACTTTTTGGATCACCTACGAAACTGATTCAGGGATTATATAAAAGACCTGCTACTCTTTTGACATGCCCAATGCTTATTGGGTAATTTCAGGATAAACTTCTTCATAATTTTATAAGCTTCATTCTCACCAGATGCTTCAAATGGCTTGTTTTCAAATCATTTGAACAGGATTGTTATATCCATATTTAAGTGTTCATACATATTATGTACAAACACTGTTTATGTCTTTTGGTACTTTTCCAAACAGCTTATGACGCTGCTTTGCGAAAAGTGAACAGGAAGTCTACGGAAAATAAAAAAGCCCTGTTTGTTAGCAGACAAACAAGGCTTTACAAAGACTTTTAATCTTTTTGTTTTAAAAAACTTAGCAAAATTACACTTTTTCTATGAAAAAAAGATGTTTTTTTATAAAAATCATGCTGGCAGTAATTGTGAGTGGACTTTGGTTTCCTCAGCAATTGTTTGCCCAAGCTACAAACTCTTCTTTGGGGGCGGTATTACACCTCAAAAAGAATAAGTACAACAACTACTTCAATACAGGAGTAGATTTTAACACCTTGCTGAATAGTGGGCAAGCAAACCAAGCGAGCTTTGAGTTTTGGATTAAAGCCCAAAGTGATAATAATGCCTGGGTGCTTACGGACTTACTAGGCGACCAGGAGTCGTTCTCGATGCGGGTGGAAAATAATCACCAATTAAAGCTTCATTTGAAGGGCGCAGAAAAAAACATTGACCTCAATGGACAAATTGGAAAAAATACCTGGCACCACATAGCTTTAGTAGCCAACAATGGCACTACTACACTGTATGTAAACGGAAGAACACGTGGTGTATTTAGCGACCTGGATTTTAATACTACCCTAGGTCGTCAACTGTATTTTTATAAAGCCAGAGAAACCGAACTATTTATTACTGAAGTACGAGCTTGGAATCAGGCACGTACCAAGCAAGATATCTTAAGGTATTGGGCTAAAGTAATCGATAGTAACAAGGCAGACGAATTGGCTCAACACACCGCTAAGGGGCTGGATGTATTGTTGAATACGTCTGACATGACTTCTCCTGATAGGGGAGTGATGGGTTGGACAAATGCCATTAAGGAGTCTGCTGTCAAAGAAGGAATGGGACATGCTTATGTAGATGGTCCTCCTTTGATGCAAGTAAGAACCGACGCTGGACACCCTATTCTTGATTTAGAAGAAATATTTGTGACCGCGTCTAAAGGCGAGTTTAGTGATAAGGTGCAAATCAAATGGAATCATATTGCCAAGGCTACCCGGTATACAGTTTCGCGTCGCCCACAAGCAGAGGTCACGTTTGTGGCTTTGCCTAACCCTCCTGCCATCAATAACCAACAAGCGGGTGATGAGTTGATTTTTGAAGACAAAGATCTGACAGCTGGCGAGCGTTATGTGTATAAAGTAGAGGCTTTGGGTGATGATAGCTTTACTACCAATGGACAAACTTTGGGCTTTATTTTTTACAATGGGCAAATTTCGGGTAAGGTAACTACTAATCATCAAGATGCAGTACAAGATGTAGAAATAACCGCTGCGTTGAAAAATGGTGGTGTACCTGGACATGCTTTGATGTTTGATGCCAACACACCTGCTATAGAGGTTGACAATATAGAAGCCTTGAGAAACCAACCACGTTTTACGATGGAGTTTTGGTATAAGGGTGCAGGTAACAATACCGTATTTGCTATGGGCAACTCCAAGATTCAACTCACCAGCAACAAAATTATAGTAACCAATGCCGATGGCAATGCTTATTTGGAAGGTAATCTGAAAACGCGTGATAACCAATGGCACCACTACGCATTTACCTTTGCACCTGTGCTCGACGAAGAGCAAAAACCTATAGGGGCCGAAGGTAAGCTTTATCAGGACGGTGAAGAACTAGCCACTACGCCTACGCCTTATCAGGCTCCTCCAGGTGGTGTAAATCGTTTCTTGATAGGGGCTCAAAACAATGCTGCTTATCAACTAGATGAGTTTAAGGCTTGGAAAGTGGCAAAATCAGCCAAACAAATCAAACAAACTTACCGCCATGTACTATCAGGCGAAGAGGACAACCTTTTGCTATACTACCGTTTTGATGAAGGGGATGGCAAAGAAGTATATAACTATGCTTTAACAAACCGCAATGAGTACATTGGTAAAAGTCAATCCAAGGGTCAGGATTTGCACTGGAGCGCTAGTCAATACGCAGGTTTGTATTATGGTATTTTGACTTCTACGTCGGGGGCTTATGTGCTTAGAGGGCTCAATTATGGTACCAGCAGTACAGGCAAGACCTTTAATGTAGTGCCCCAAAAGCCTAACCATGAGTTCAGAGCGCCTGTTATAGAGGTGTTGTTGCAAAGAGGACAACACACCAACAAAAGTGAGATTGATTTTACTGATATTTCTCAATTTACTATTTCGGGCAGAGTTGTGTACAAAGAAGGAGAAGAGGTATACCCAGTGCCTCAAGGACAACAAATTACCTTAAATAATGGTACTACAACAATACTGGCTCCTGGTGATAAGGCAAAATCTGACGCTGCTGGGCTTTTTACTACGAGTGCATCGCCTGAGCTGTTGACTATAGCAGTAAATTCAGTGGCAACCAAACGTAGCAACTTGGTTAATCAATCACTGCGTTTTGACGGGAAAACTGCTTACGCTCAATCTGAAGGAACAATTAGCCACCAAGGTAATGCTACCTGGTCGTTTTGGGTAAAACCAGCCAGTGCTACCGAAACGTTTGAGGGAGACATAAAAGCTGATGATGCAACTCAAGAAACCCCAAGTTTACCCATAGTGCAAACGGTGTTTCAGTTGGGTAATATTCAACTTGACCTGGAAAACAGCGAGACGCTGGTATTGAAAAAAGAGGGTACTGATCTGGTACGTTCTACTCAAACCATTGGTAATCAAGCCATGACATTTTGTGCCATCTCTTATGAAGCGGCTACACAAAAGTTTACAATTTATGTAGGCGAAACCCCTGATGTATCTAACGCAGTATCAGGTGTAGACATGACTGGGCATTTTACGTTGGGAGCCGCTTGGGTAAACAATGACATGGCTACGCCGTTTCGCGGGCATGTAGATCATATAGAGTTTCGTACCCGCACGTTTGCTCACAACGAGTTTAAGCAAATAAAAGAGGGGAATTTTATAGCCAATGATGCCCAACACTTACGATTGAGCTACCCAATAGTGACTTCTGGTGGAAACAGAGAACTTAGCCTTACTGCTCAGGCAAAACACCAAGGGTTGAAGCTAGTTGAGGCGTTACGCGACAATAAAATTGTAGCAATCAACCAAGGGACCTATAAATATAGCTACTTGGCGAGTAACCCACGCTACAACCCCAGAGGAAAAGCGGCTTATGAGTTGAACCTGACGGGGGTGACTACAGGTTTAGATTTTGAAAACACTACTCGATATGGGTTTGTAGGCAACTTGATTGTTCCTTGCGACAACCACATTGGTGATTTGAAAGGGCGTATTTTCAGAACCGACATTCAAGGGTATGAAAAAAGCTTTGATGCCAGCCATTTTAATGGAAATGTGTTTGCCATAGAAAATTTGCTTCCAGGAAAGTATCGGGTAGAAATATTCAGAGAAAATGCCGGTGCTGATGCAGAGCCTTTACTACGCTCGCCTGTGGTAGACATTACCCAAGGTTGGGCTTCTTACGACTTTGAGTATCATAATCCTTTGATGGTAAGTTATAAGATTTATGCTGTGGAAGTTAAAGCCAATGTTGACGAAGGAAAGCCAGAAGTAGGAGGTGTTCGAGGTCAAGAGATACAACCGCTTTGTACAGGCAAATACTCGCTCAAAGCTTACACTAACTATGAGCTGGAGCTTACCGTATCAGAAGAATTTCAAAATGGAAAATGTAATGTTGCAGGAGTAGACTATACCGTAAGTGGTAGTTTGGGAACACCTGCCACAGGGCATGAAAACGGTAAAACCAATGAAAACGGTAAAGCCAGCATACGGTTTATGTCGGCAGGTCCTAGTTTTGATGCAGCAAATTACCTGGAGCAATTTCAAATAAGTGCACGTACTAAAAACCGTGATACCGAAGATTTTCTAAAATCATTCATCACTGGTTCTCAAATGTTGAGCAATGATTTCACCTTGACTGAACCACAGGTAATGTATGTATTACATGACCCTCCAGGTGATGGTAGTTTTGCCAAAATAGAAGAAGGAACCACCATTTCTTTCACCTCTCAATATACTACCGATATAGGAGTAGAGACTTCTACTGCATTTACTGCGGGTAGCGATGTAGTAACAACTACTGGGGGTGGTTTTGGAGTGTTTATACTCAATCGTTTCTTTGCTGCCAAAGGAGGTACCGGAATCAGTATTGACGCCTCTAACTTAAATACAATTGACAACTCTACCTTATGGACTTTGACTTTGAACGAAAGCTACTCGACTGCTGCCGGAGGTAAAGTAGTAGGTCCAGATGCTGACTTATTGATTGGTGTAACCCGCGTAATAACTCGTGGCAAATCCAGAGAATTGATAGTCGGTGGATGTTCAGCTGAAATAAGAGAAAACCCTAACGCTACTGCTCTGAGCTATAAAAGTTCTTTTGCCACCAAAGTAGAAGATGTCAAAGAAACAACTATCCCAGGGCTCGAGTCACTTATTGAAGAACTGTCTGCCAAAAGCAATCTAACTACTAAGGAAAGTGCTCTGCTTGACAGTGCCCGTTCTAGTAAGGTTGCCTGGAAGAACATTCTTAAGAAGAATGAAGAGAAAATTGCCAAAGCAGATACTTATGAGAAACTAAGACATGGGTATAATGCTGGAGCCAATCGCTTGGATTATGAAAAAGGTGATTTTGTGTTTTCAGGAGGGGGTAGTAGCTATACAGTTACGCTTGACTGGAGCAAGGAATATAGCACCACTAACTCACACGCTTTCAATGGCAAGATAGGTACGCCTTTTACCAACTCTACCTCTATTGTAGGCATAAAACTAGATGTGAAAACTCAGGTAAGTGCAGTTTGGAACAATAAGTTTAGTTTCAAAAATACTGAAAATAAAAAGACAGGGATTAGTTTTACCTTGACTGATGACGATCAGGGAGATCAGTTTCACGTATTTATGCGTCGTGACCCTGATTATGACACGCCCATATTTAAAACCAGTGCTGGACGTAGCAGCTGCCCTTACGAAAGGGGTACTCAACCTCGTGAAGGTGTAAGAGTAGAGGTGCTGGATGGAGCTACTAAGGTAACGCCTGCTGGAACAAAAGCAGTTTATAAAGTACGCTTGACCAATACCCAAATTGCTGATGACAATAGGGGTAAGTCATATGTTTTGGATGTGAGTGCCAACACTACCAATGCCGCCAAAATTTCTATCAATGGAAACGCCTCTGGAATACCTGCATCTTTTTTCCTTATGCCAGGAGCCAGTGACACTACCACGGTTAGCATACAACAAAACGATAGTGGAGATACTTCGTATGAAAATATCGCACTCCGTTTTTATTCCAGTTGTGAGTTTACAGCAGGTACAACCAAGTACACTGCCAATGAGTTGTACGAACGCAACAAAGATGGTACCGTGAAAAAAGATGCCAATGGCAACCCTGTTTCAGTAGTAAAAGTCTTTGATCAGGTATTATTAAACACATACTTCCGCGAACCTTGTGTAAGTAAGTTTGAGATTAATCAACCTACCACAAACTGGGTGGTGAACAATACCTCAAACAATCGTTTAAGGCTACGATTTAAGCCAGAAACAGCCAAAGATGATTTCAAAAAGGTAGAAGTAGAATATGCTACTGAAGGTAATAACAAAGCACAACTGCTGACCACTTTGGATGTAGATGAACTTACCAAAGATAGCGAGGAATATTATACTGTTTCGTTGGATGTAAGCAGTTTGGTGGATGGTAAATACAGCCTACGCCTGGTGCCTGTATGTGGCGAAGCGGGTACCAACCGCAACAATGTAAGCGAGTGGATAGAAGGTACGATTCAGCGCAATGCACCTGTCATTGCTTCGGTAACGCCTGCAGACAATGGCATTATAGGCAGCGATGGAGTAATCTCAGCTACTTATACCGACAAAATCAGCAATGATGGAGTAAACAGCCTGAACATTAATGTAATGGGGGTATTGGCAAACAGCAATTATGAGGCTACCGCAGCACGTTTTACAGAGGCTACTGACCAAATTCAAATACCTGACAATGATGTGCTAGATATGGACAGTTGTACAGTAGAGTTTTGGGTGAAACCTTTATTACCTAGCACTACTGTGCCCATCATAGAGAAGGGTAACAATTTCCAAATTTCGTTGATGCCTGATGGAACTGTCAATGCCCAAAGGGTAAGGTCAGACCAACCGCTTGCTCCAAATCAGTGGAGTCATGTGGCTGTAACCTATAGTAAGTCAAATAAAGCAATTCGGATTTATATAAATGGACGCTTGGCGGGTGAACGAGACCTGAAGTTGGTTTCAGAGCCATTTGGCACCAATGACCAGCCTGTTACTATAGCCAAGGCTGTGAACGGGCAAGGTTTTAAAGGTAGCCTAGACGAGATCCGCATTTGGAGCAAGGCGCGTACTTCAAATCAAATAATCAATAATTACCGCAAAATGTTGTTGGGTAATGAAGATAAATTGGTAGGGTACTATCGCTTAGACAACAATGCTTTGACTGTAAATGGTACTCAAGAGGGCATTCGCGACTTTACCGGAAACGCATCGGGCACTACTGTTCAAGGGGTGACTTGGGTAACCAAACAAGAGGCGGCTCCTCTGCAAGTAGAAGCGGTGCCTCAAAGCATCCCGGTAACGATTCACCGAAGCAATGAAAATCAGATTTTGATTACACCTGATTTGGCTGATAGTGACCTGGAAGGGGCTTACCTGACGGTAAATATTGCCAACAACAAAATCAAGGATTTACTAGGTAATGAGATTAAGGGCGAAAAGTGGAGTTTCAGATATGAGAAAAACCACATTGCGTGGAACCAACGTAGCATTGATTTGCAACAGGTTTGGCAGCAAGAGAAAAACTTTGCGCTTACGTTGATGAACAGTGGGGCAACTGAGGTAACTTATGAATTGACTGATTTGCCCAAATGGATCAAGCCATCGGACAAAACCACCAATCAAACGTACACCTTGAATAGCGGACAAAACGAAAGCATTGACTTTGTGCTGCAGCCCTGGTTAAATGCAGGAGAGCATACTGGTACAATCAAGGCTAAAGTGTTTGATCGCAGCGGACGCTTGTTGGGCACCGAGCTAGTAATAGTCAATGTAAACGTGAGCTGTGCTGCTCCATTGTATACATTGAATGCGGCTCAATACCAATATGCAATGTTCTTAAACGCCAGTTTACATATCAACGGGCAACGCTCTATCGATGAACGTGATAAGGTGACAGCCTTTGTAATGGGAAGCAACGGACAAGCTGAAGTGCGTGGTACTGGACAAGTACGCAGGTCGGGTGACCGATATAAGGTGTCAATGCTTATTCATAGCAACCAGGAAACAGGGGAAGCACTGCAGTTTAGAGTATGGGATGCCTCGGAATGCCGTGAATATGGTAGTATAATTGAACAATACACCTTTGCTAAAAGCACTTCGCTCAACAATCAAACGCTGACTGTAGGCAATACATTGGTGCGTAAGTTTAATGTGGTAGCAGGTTTTCAGTATGTTACTTTTAATGCTACCAACCAAGGACGCAATTACCTCAGCATTGATCAGGTAAAAGGTTTGCCTACTGGAGCCAAAGTATATACTCAGAACGGTCAAGAAGCCACTTATGATGGGCAAAGCTGGTCGGGTAATCTAACTCAATTATTGCCTACACAGGCGTATCAGGTAGAATCGCCTGTGGCGGCTCAGGTAGAACTACAAGGACACGTAGTGGCATTGAGCACGGTTATTCAAATAAACCCTGGGATCAACTGGATTGGCTATTTGTCAGACCAGACCTTCCCAATAGGTCAAGCTTTGTCAGGGTTGAATATTTCTGATAATACCGAATTACGCTTGGTTGGGCAAGGGGGCTTTAGCATTTATGACTCTCAAACAAACCAATGGTCGGGTACATTGGAATATCTGGCACCCAATATGGGTTATCAGCTAATTGCTTTGGGCAACGGTACACTCAATTATGCTACTAGTTTGGGGGCAAATGCCAGTGCCCATCAGTTAAGTAACCGAGCGTCGCAAAACCGCAAAAACAAACCCATGTACGAAGTTCGCACCGAGGCAAGAGCCATGGGCATGCAGGTTAATGCACTCAAATACCGCTATGCTGCGCACGTAATGGGTGTAGTAACTCAGGATGGGCAACACCTAGATGCGGCTGACTATATAGTAACCGCGCATACCAACACAGGCGAAGTACGTGGGGTAGCAGTACCTCAGATGGTGAATGGTAAGTTGATGTACTTCTTAACGGTACACACTAACGATAAGCAGGCAGCTTATGAAGTACGTTTGACACATAGGGAAACCAAAACAGTACAAAAACTGGAAACTCCAATAAGCTATGTAGATCAGGTACAAGGCAGCTTGCAAGCTCCTTACGAGTTTCGCATGAAACGTGTTGATACACAAGTAAAAGAAGCCAAGGCAGCATTGTTTAGCGGTTATAAGCTATACCAAAACCAGCCTAACCCATTTCACGATGTTACCAGTATTAGCTACGAATTGCCTCAGGCAGATGAGGTGCACTTGACCGTGTACAATGCTCAAGGACAAGTGGTGGCAGTGCTGGCAAAAGGCCTCAAGGCTGTGGGTAAACATACCGTACAATGGCAACGCAATGGTTTGCCTAGTGGGGTGTATTTCTATGCCCTGACTACCAAAGCAGGCAAACCCATGACCAAACGATTGGTAATTCACTAAATCTTATGAAACAAAGAGGGGCTGAAAAATGCTCCTCTTTTTAATCAAAATGCGGCTACATAAAGCCGCAAAACGGGCAGGCTTTGCCCTTTTTTAAACAGACAACATTTAAAACATCATAAAATTATGAACATTCAAAAGATCATCAAAAACACTTTCAAAGCAGGCGCTTTGGCTTTAGCATTGACTAGTAGCGCCCAGGTTTTTGGGCAAACAGTTCCTCCTGTAGGAACAAATACATTAGTTCAAAATTCTGACCATGAAATACGCTGGTTAGCCAATAACAATGGTTCAAATCATAATGAGGGTTTTGGCTTTTATGTAGGGAAATACCCTGGCTCCTTAGCCTTTCGTATAGGGCACAGCGGTAATGTAGGCATAGGAGTTTACAATCCTGCATACAAACTACATGTGAATGGTACAGCCAAAGCTACTTTATTAACCGCAAATAAAATCGGCATTGGTACTACTAACCCTGAATTTCCATTGGTAGTAAATGGAACTGCCAAAACTAATACATTTATTACCAATTGGGTGACAAAAAATGTGCGTGAAGGTCACCTTACTTTAGGTGGGTATCCTGGTGCTCCCTCGTCTGCTGGAATGTATCTTTTAGGTAATGGCAAAGTTGGAGTAGGTACAACAAACCCTGAAGCAAAACTTCATATAGCAGGCGATATGAAAGCTATCAAGGGCACCTTTAGTGGTGACCTAAGTGCCAGTAATGTCATTGCCAACCGAATACGTCTCAATGTAGGTACTTTTCCTGATTATGTGTTTGCCAAAGACTATGACTTGATGCCGCTTGAGCAAGTAGAGGCTTATATTAAAGCCAACCAACACTTGCCCAAGGTGCCCACTGCCGCCAAGGTAATCAAAGAAGGCATGAATGTGGGGCAGATCAACATATTGTTGATGGAAAAAGTGGAGGAATTGACTTTGCACTTGATTGAACAAAACAAGCAAATGAAGGCAATGCAGCAAAGGCTACAAAAGCTTGAAAGCAAGACAACTCACAAAAAATAATTATTTCTAACCATTTGTCCCTTGTGGCAATAAATTTTAAAAATCATGAACATTCAAAAAATCATAAAAAATACTTTCAAAGCAGGGGCTTTAGCTTTAGCATTGACCAGTAGTGCCCAGGTTTTTGGGCAATCTGTCCCTCCTCAAGGAGGTAAAGAAATTGTGCACAATTCTAACCAGGAAATACGCTGGGTAGCAAATAGTGACGCATCTAACCACAACGAAGGATACGGCTTTTATTTAGGAAGTGGGGCTTCTGAGAAATTAGCCCTGAGAATAGGGCATAGTGGTAATGTAGGCATTGGGGTAAAAAATCCTACAACAAAGCTGGATGTTAATGGAACTGCAAAAGCTGATGTCATCAATGGACAAACAGTTTTGACAGAACAAATACGCCTCAATGGAAGCATAACGTCACGATCTAAACCAATTACATTCAGTGTATCATCAACTACCCCTGGTCTTAGACAAACACGTCACATGGTTTTTAACGAGGCAGGTCGTTTAGGAATTGGTACTCAAGAACCTAAAGAAAAACTACATGTTGCTGGAAGCGTAAAAGCAACCAATGGTTATTTTAACGGTGACTTAACCGCCAATCGAGTACGTCTCAATGTAGGTACTTTTCCTGATTATGTGTTTGCCAAAGACTATGATTTGATGCCACTAGAGCAAGTAGAGGCCTATATCAAAGCCAACCAACACTTGCCCAAGGTGCCTGCTGCAGCCAAGGTGATCAAAGAAGGCATGGACGTGGGGCAAATCAACATATTGCTCATGGAAAAAGTGGAGGAGTTGACTTTGCATACTATTGAGCAGCACAAACAAATCAAACAATTGATGCAAGAAGTAAAAGCCTTGAAAACTCTGGTAAATTCTAAAAAATAATTGAAGCGAGATTAGTTATGAAAAATTATCATAAAATTTTATTGGTTACACTATTTTGTCTGGGAGCTTATAGCTCTCAGGCACAAACCAAACTGTTTAGGTTTGTAAATGATCGTAGCAACCTGGCTATTACCACCAAACTCAATGCAGCAAACCCAACTCACTTAGTAGGTTCGCCTCGGAGCAAGGAAAATAGCCTGTCGCAGTTTTTTATTGTTTTGCCTAGGGTTGATGGTAGAGTACGTATTAATTCTGCATCAAACCCTCTTTTGTACTTGGGGCTCAATGCTAACGGGGATATTGTGATTGATTCAGAGGACAACCTACAGAGTTATTCTTGGTCTATAGATTTTGCTGGTATTGGTACCAAAAACGGTGCTATAGGTTATTGTGTATTGTCTGACCCTACAGATCATACTAAGGTAATGATGATAGAGCCCAACGGGCAATTTAAAATGGTAAATGTAGAAAATGGCTTGCCCGCTGGGCAAGAACCTAACTTTAGGTTTTTGCTAGAGACAAAAGCCGATACATTTTAAAACAGTGTAACCCTTTTCGGCTATGCAATACCCCCAACTCAAGGTTGGGGGTATTTTATATAAACTTCATTATGTTAATAAAAATATCGAATTACCATCTAAGTGATCTTTCATAAATAATTTGAGCCATTAAAGTGTATCTATTGCCCTCATTCTTCTCAAAAAAAAAGCCTCATAGCTTTGGCTATGCACCGTTTTTTTTGAATCGTCTGAGAACAATATATTTTCTTAAATTGGCACATCTTATTTTTTCCAGATCACTAATAATATTTTAACCCTTATGAATTTACGAGTTTATCTTTTATGGGCTGCATTATTTTTTACGTTTGCCGCCTGTTCTAACAACAAAAAAGAAGCGACTGAAACAATCTTGGAGGAAACTCAGACAGGACAACAAATTCTTGATTTTTATCATAAGTACTCCAAAGGTTATTATGACGCTATGCAAAATAACTTTGCTGATACCATAAAACTTTTCAAGGCAGCTACTTATATAAGCGCCCCAACAGCTGTACAAAAAATGAAAGCCGAAAATAACGGGATTGTTTATATGCCTGATTTGCCTTCTTTGAAAATAGAAGGTCGCCTTGCTAGTATCAAGGTAGTAAAACACCGAAAACAACAAAAAGAATTGATATTGGCTAATATTCAATTTGATGAACAAAACAAAATAGTGTCTTACAAAGAAAAGCCACTACCCAAAACAAGCCCTCAGGCAAAGGTGACTACAACTAACTACCAGAAATACAATGGGGAGTACACCTTCAATAAGTACAAGTCATTAAAAATACAATGGACTCAAGGTAGTGAGCTCACCTATGATGTAACACTTGCGGTGCCTGATTGTGTAGGTAAGTTTAATGGCAAAGCGTTTTTTACAGATCAATATACAGCAATAAGCAACCAAGGAGGAAACTGTAAAATTGCCTTTGATTTTAGCACAGCTGGCCAAGTAAAAGTAAGTGAGACGACCAACTGTCGCACCCCACAAACCAAAAACTGTAAATTTGACGGTGAGTATAATTTGACCAAATAAAAGGCTTGCTAACTTTGGCAGTACAGCATTTGGCTAATGCAAAAATACTTTATTTTATATATACAACAACACACAAATAACTGACTATCAAAAACTTAAATCATCACAAAACCTTATTTACAACGGGCTTTTGTTAAGTCGTTGTTAAGTGGCAAAATTTGTTGTGAGTAAGGTCAATATCTAACTTTGCACTCACGAAATCAAGTTATATTTTTTCAACTTCTAGTTGTCAAAATATTCACTATTCGCCTTCATTCTATCATTAGGCGAATGAAGTATTTTATCCTTTACCAAGCTATCCTTATCAAAGTAAATTTTTAAATAAAAAATCAGAATGAAAAGAATCATTTTAAGTTTTTTCTACATCAGCATGTTTGCAAGCGTATTATTAACTGCTTGCTCAAAAAAGAATGAAGACCCACAACCTGTTACTGCTAACCCTACTACTGATAATAATAGTGTAGCCTTGTCTATTATATCTATAGAACCAATGAAGGGCAAGGTTGGGGAACAAATAAAAATTACCATTAATAAAAAAGTGAATGGTGCCAAGGTTTTCTTTAATAATACCCTCGTCAAAGATATGACTACTAATGGTGACAAATTGGTAACAGTAACTATTCCTGATAATGCCACTACTGGCAAGGTGGTAGTAAAACAGGAAACAGAAACTGCTACCAGCACTACTGATTTTGAGATAACTCGTCCTGCCAATCAATTGGCCTCTTTGCCTGGCGAGGCTCGATCCAATGTTACTACTTTTGCTATAGATGATAAAATATATGCAGGTATGGGCAAAGTTTCAGGAAATTATCTTAAGGATTTTTGGGTATATGACACTGGCAACGATACTTGGGCACAAGTGGCTAATTTTCCAGGCGAATCGCGCACCTCTGCTGTAAGTTTTGTAATAGGCACCAAAGCTTATGTAGGTACTGGTAAGGGATCAAAAGGAAAAAGCTACACAGATTTTTGGGAATATGATGCAAGCAACGACCAATGGAATCAAGTAGCTGGTTTTCCTGGTAAAGCAAGAAATCAAGCTGTAAGCTTTGTGCTAAACGGTCAAGGTTATGTAGGTACAGGTCGTATAGATGCAGCAACTCTCGTAAACGGAGAAGTTAATGGTCCAGCTACCAAAGATTTCTGGAAATACGACCCAACCTCAGATAAGTGGATACAAGTCGCTGATTTTAAAGGTACTGAACGGTATTCAGCCACTAGCTTTACTATTGACAATAAAGCTTATGTAGGTACTGGACGTAGCCATGACTTTTACAAAGATTTTTGGGAATATGACCCTATTTTAGACCAATGGACACAAATTGCTGATTTACCAGGTAAAACACGTATAGGAGCCGTGGGGTTTTCATTCAACAGCAAAGGATATGTGGGGTTAGGCATTGATGATTTGAGTGCTGCCGGAACCACGTATGCAGATGACATGTGGGCGTATGCTCCTGCTACCAAACAGTGGGTAAGTACAAACAAACCCAAAAGCGGTGCCAGAGCTTATGCTACTGCATTTGGCATTAATAGCATCGGTTATATCGGGTTGGGTGACAAGTTAGGCAAAGGAAGTAGCCTTGAATTATGGAAGTATACACCTTAATTGTCTAAATACTTAAGACTGCTAAGTACACTTGCAGGAAATACAAGTCAGGGCTCTCTTTGTATAAAGGGAGTCCTTTTTTAGGTTGTTCTAAAAACAAGCTGGTGGGTGTATGCTACGGTTAAAGTTCAATGCCTACCCACAAAATATCATCACGTTGGGTGGTACCTTGCATATATTCATCGATGCAATGCTCAATTCGTTGTTTTTGTTGAGCAAAAGGCAAAGAGGCGCAAGATTTTAAAACTGCCTGTAGGCGACGAGTTCCAAAGGTTTGGCGGGCAATATTGTTTTGATCCTGTAAACCATCAGAGCCCGCATAAAGCAATGTACCTGGAGGAAACACCATTTCTTTATTGATAAACGATTTATTTGCTCCTCTCGTACCACCTATCGACTTACGATCTCCTTGAATCACTTCTAATGCTGTAGTGCCAGGCAACACATAATACAAAGGGTTTTTGGCTCCTGAAAATACCAGTCTAGTATTCCCGTCGTTTTGCTCAACTAAGCTACACAAAACAGCGTCCATTCCCATACTCCACTTAGCATCTATGTATTGCTGAAGTACTTGGTTAATCTCTTGGTGCAATCGCTCAAATACACCTGCCGGATCGGTGAGCCCCTCCTGAAAAATAATTTTATCTAACAAATTAATCCCAATCAAACTCATAAATGCACCGGGTATCCCATGTCCTACACAGTCTGCCACTACAATCAACCTTTGCTCATTTATTGTTTTTATCCAATAAAAATCTCCTGATACAATATTTTTAGGACGATACACTACAAAATGCTTTTTAAACACCTTTGTCAAATCTTTTTCAAACGGTAATAAAGCAAGTTGAATATTTCGTGCAGCCCTTACACTCCCCTCTGTATTATATTTATATTCCACCAGTGCCTTGTGTTGTTGTTCTATATGATTATGTTGAGCAGTAATTTCGTCTTGGGTTTGGAGGAGTTCTTCATTGAGCATAACCAGTTTATCTTTTTGTTTCACCAGTTGGCTATTTAGGTGTTTTTGTATCTGACGGCTTCTAAAAACGAATGTGCTAATGATTGCCAGCACAAACAACCCTGCCAATGCGCTGAATAAGTACCAACGCTCTTGCACGAGTTTTTTTTCGCTATCCATCCTGATTTTTTGTTCTTTGACTTGCTGTTGCATTTTAAGAAATGCTTGTTTTTTATCAAAAACATAACTCAGCTCTAGGCGGGTAATTTCTTTAGTTTTCGAGTCATTAATCAAGGAATCTTTACTTTGAGTATGCAACAAGTGGTATTTTAATGCTAACTGATAATGAGCCAATTGCTGGTGACTTTGAAACAAAACATGGCTTAACTGGCTTATTTCATCCCTTCTGTTGAGTTGTTGGGCAATGGTTAAAGCCTGTTTTGCCACAAAAATGGTTTTTTCGTATGCTTTTTGGGCATAATAGACCCAAGCCAAATGTAAGTAAGCGCGTATTTTACCAAGCTTATCTTGATTTTTTTCTGCAATAGCATACCCTTGTTGAATATACATCAATGCTGAGTCTGATTGGTTAAGTTTGAAAAAAGCATAACCAACATTGTTATAATAAAGTGCTCTGTTAAGTTTCAGTCGTTGTGCAAGGTGTAATGATTTTTTGCAGTAAAAAAGCCCTTTGGTATACTGCTTCAGTTTATTATAAACAACTCCCAAGTTGGTATAACACGAAACGACCCCTTTATAATCCTGAAGTTTTTTCCTTATTTGCAAAGATTTTAGATAGTACGTGATTGCTTTGTTGTATTCTCCCTGCCTTTTAAAGATAATACCAATGTTGTTATAAGAAACCCCCAATAAACCCAAGTCCTGGATTTTCTCTTGAATAGCCAGACCTCGTTGGTAGTAGTCGAGCGCCTTTGGGTAATTGCCCAGCGCTCTCTCGATGTTCCCTAGATTATTATAAACACTAGATATTCCCCGCTCACTTCTGATGCTTTGGTATAGCTGCAACGCTCGGCGATAATGCTGCAATGCTCTTGTATAACTTGCCTCAAAAAAACAGGAAATCCCCAAATTATTTTCGGCACTCGCTTGCCAATATATTTGCTTTAAATTTTGAGCAAGTTGTTTTTCCCTTAAGGCAAAAAACCTGATGGTGTCTGACGAAATTTTAAAATAGGCTTTAGAAAGTTCATTCAATAAGTGTAGTCGATGGGTATCAGGTTTGCTTGCTAGAAGAAGCGTTTTCAGGCTGTCTATCTGAGAATTTTGCGCTTTTAACTTATACAAAGGTAGAAATAAACAAATATAAAAAACCGTCCATACGTAGCCAGAATTTGTACACATTATCTTAGAAGTTGGTGTAGGATTTATTGAAAAGGTTTATTCTAAATATAGCATTTTGTTATAAAAACAGACAAATTAACGCTATAAATTATACTCTTTTTTATAAAATCCACCTTCAGTGTAACATCTTAATCAGGCAAAGGCACTGTCATGCTTACACTCCCAAATTTAACCCTAAAATTCAGCGACATTTTGCTATAAGGAATGGTGTAAAAATAAAGTTCTATAGTAACGCCAAAATATTTTGTTGGCAGGAGAGGTAGGGCAATATCCAGTGGATGTTGAGCCAGCCCTGCGGGACGGCGGCATAGCAGCGCTACGGCAAGTTTTTTTAACGAATTCTGTCAGCGAAAGATGACGTTAAAAATGTAAATTTATTTTGGTACTATTCCTAAGGTGTTATATTAAGCTTTCTTTGGCTTAGTAATTCTACAAAAATAACCAATTTCGTCAAACGATATCTTTGGTTGCCGTGTTTCTAAAAAAAACTGCACCGACAATTTACTGTGGTACATTTTTAAATCCTTTGATTTAGGTTCTCACGGTTCTGAACTTGACTTGGGGAGTAATACAATGGAGAAACTTATCACCATGTAAAGTTTTTTGCTTGTTTGTTCACAAGGTATTTTATTTGACTGAATCACTTTATTTTTTACAGATTGCTTACCCAAACAAAGTAGTTATGAATATTACCTGAAAATTTTAATGAAAATTCATGAAGATACTCGCCCTCAGAAAAAGCAATGTTTATTCATTGCCTTTTTTTGTTGGATTTGTTTTCCCTTACTGGTTACTTCTTCCAGCGCACAAACACCACAAATTGATCAATGGAAGGCTGCTTTAAACACCAAAACAACTGATAGCATGCGTTTGCATCTATTAGATAAGATTTGTTATGCCTATCACAAAAGGTCGCCCGATTCTATTCGTTTTTTTTCTCAAAAAGCTTTATCAATTGCTCAAAAGCTACAATCCAAGTTGGCTATTGCCAAAATCAAAAACCATTTTGGGGCATCGTATTTTTTTCAAGCAAAATACAAAGAGGCTGAAAAGTATTATCAAGAATCTTTAAATCTATTCAAGGAAATATCTCACAAACTGGGTACTTCAGTAGCCTACAATAACCTGGCAAACATTTATAAACAGCAAGGTGCCTATACCAAGGCTATTTTTTACTATCAACGAGGATTGAGTATTCAGGAAAAAGCCAACAACTTACGTTTAATGAGTGTTTCTTATACCAATATAGCTACCATATACAGGTTTCAGAAAAATTACCAAAAAGCATTGGAGTATAACAAGAAAGCAGTTGATTTAAAAAAAGCAATCAACAGCCAACGAGGGGTAGCCATTGTGTATACTAACATTGGCATGGTACACGGTGAAATGAAACAATACTCTTTAGCTTTAGAGTATTTACAAAAAGCATTGACAATCTCTCAGCAACTCAAACTTAAAAACCCGCTGGTTTTTAATAATTTAAGTTATATCTACTCAAAACTAAATCAATTAGACTCCGCTTTTTTCTATGCTCAAAAAGGGCTAAGGATGTCCATAGACATTGATGACATTAAAGGGAAAACAATTTCAAAAATCAATTTGGCTCATATTTATTTTGCTCGACAAAAGTATACTTATGCAATCAAAAATGGCGAAGAGGCGCTTACACTTGCACAACAAAACAAGCGGTTGATTTCGATAAAGAATATCAGCGAGGTATTGTTTAAATGTTATATGAAACTGGGTAGCTACAAAAAAGCCATCGAATCACGAACTCTATTAATTCAAGCAAAAGACTCTTTGTTTAATCTGGAAAAAAACAAACAACTAGTAGAGATAGAAACCCGCTATGAAACCCAAAAGAAAGAGCAGCAAATCATATTGAAGAATAATCAGATAACACTGTTAAAAAAAGAAAAACAACATGAAACACTCCTCAAATATACTTTTGTAGGTGCTTTTATAAGCCTGTTCTTCTTAGGTAGTTTGTTGGTTATGTTTTTACGATTAAGGGTAAGCAAAAACAAACAGTTGATTATACAAAATCAACAATTACACGACGCAGAAACAAAACTGACCAAGGCTCAGTTAAACGAAAAAAAATTGCTTGCTGAAACACTTAAAAAAGAACTGGAAATAAAACAACAACAGCTTGCCTCAAAGGCATTACATATTATTCAGAAAAACGAAATTCTTGAAAAAGTAAAAGAAAGCATACAATCCCTAAAAAAAGATAATAAGGTAAATGTTACCCAGCTTGCCCGCTTGGTTGACTCTGGTATTCAAATAGATAAAGATTGGAATAACTTTTTTGCGCTATTTCTGGAAGTACATCAAGGTTTCTTTGATAAGCTAAAAGGCATTTCGGACGAATTAAGTGATACAGAATTGCGTTTATGTGCTTTGGTTAAGCTAAAGTTTACCTCTAAAGAAATTGCGTCTATTTTAGGAATCACGCATGGCAGTACTTCAGTTGCCCGCCATCGAATCCGTAAGAAACTTTCTATACCATCAGATGAAAAACTTGCCAAATTTATTGATGACTTGTAACACTTATCAAACAAGTAAATATTGATTTTACAACATCGGCCTACAGTTTATTTTGTTAACAAAACATTCCTGATCTCACAAAAACCCAACTCTACTTTAGATATACAAAAAATATAAGATACTCAATATCAATAACTTAAAATCAAAAAAACGAGTATTAGTATATTTACTTGTTAAGCCCTTGTTAAGTACAAAAATTTGCCCCAGCCGCTAACAAGTCTTACTTTTGTACTAATTAATTCACAGGAAAATCTATACCAAATATTTTCCTCCTTCAACAGTACATCATAACACTTACTCACTACAACCATCTGATTATATTATGTATCCTATTGCAAATTATATCTCGTTCCTAGCCGCGTTCATGGGGCTATTCTTAAGTATTCATTTTTTTAGATGCAAAAAATACCCTCGTGCATCATTCCTTGGGGTAGCTATTCTGGGGGTTTCGTTTGAGCTTATTATATGGTTATTCAAGCAATCATCTCCTACCGCCTATTTTTTGTCTTTCGGCAATATTTTTTTACATGGTCCTTTTTTCCTGTTCTTTATCACTTCACTATACAGGAAAATACCAACCCTCCATTATTTTATGCTTAGCATTTGGGGAGTTGATGTTATTTATAAAATATACTGGTTGCTGCAGCCTTTTCAAGAACAACAACTTTACCTCAGTTCACCTGCCTTTAGCTTGTACACTCAAATATTTAAAATAACAGGCTACGCAATGGCTATTACTATTTGCCTTATTTCCTGGCAACAACTCAACAGCTACACCCAACAGAACATGCGCTACCCTGTATGGGTTAAGCAACTTGTGAAAATTTTACTATGCTTACATATCATTTGGATCATGAATGATATATTAAAAGCAGTATATCCACCAAATGTCTTATCGGTTAACATGTCTATTATTTCTGCCACCTATATACTTATTACCTTGTGCTGGATAGGTCTTAGTACTCTAAAAAACACGTTTGTAATTGAAAGAAAAGCTGAAGTTATTCACCCAAAAACTACGGAGGCATACAAAGCGTTAGAAACGTTTATGGAAAAGCACAAAGCTTATAAAAAAAACGATCTTACGCTAAAGTGGCTTTCTCAAGAATTAGGAATCAGGTACAAAACTTTGACTCAAGCTATCAGAGAACAAGAATACAAAAACTTTTATACTTATATCAATCATTTAAGACTACAGGAGTTTAAGCGGTTACTGACTTTGGAAGAAAGCAAAAAGCTAAGTCTGGAAGGTTTGGCAAAACAGGCAGGGTTTGGTTCCAAAACAACTTTTTATGCTTTTTTTAAGCAAGAAGAAGGTACCACACCTAAAAAATACCAACGCCAAATGCTCTTGCAAAGAAGAGCGGCCTAAGCTGCTTTAGATAGAGAGGTATTTGCACTACCTCTCTACTCTTACTAAAAAAATTACTTTATTTACCAAATATTATCTCTGATTGGGGCACTTCTTCAAAAGCTTATTTTGCAAGGAGCTGCCACTATCACCATAGTGCTGCTATGCTTCTTTTACTAAACTCTGGTTGGTTTATCAGGGAAAATCTTCTTGTCACTCAACAAAAGCAATAATTTTTGCAAACATTCAAAAAGTCGGGACAAGTTCATTGAAAAACCAGTAAATATTTAGTATCATCAAACACTAAATATTGGCTTAGTTAGCGCTTGACAATGAAATATACAACCACACAACAAATAGTTAACATCATATTTGAGGGATTTGAAAAGTATTTTGAAGGCTTTAGACAAATCACACGATCTGTAGAAGGTGATTTTAAGCAAGAAAACTATCAAAAAATTCAAGGTGTTGCTTCTCAAAGACAAGGTTTGTACAACCAAACCTTACAATCTGTGTTAGACCAGATATTAAACATCCGTCCAACGTTAGAAAATAACCAAAGTGACTGGGCTTATCTTAAGCAAGAGTACTCAGTCACAGTTCAGAACCACTCGGCAGGCGACATAGCCGAAACTTTTTTTAACTCTATATACGGCCGTTTGTACAATTATCGTCACTTGAACAATGAATACTTATTTGTTAGCAAAAGTTATTACAAGCACCGCGTGACTAAAGGTGGAGTATCTGCTATTTATCATACCTATCAAATAAATGATAACCACCTGTTTGAAACTATTCATCAACTTCTACTGGATTTTAACTTTGACTATGAAAACCTTGACCGGGATGTAGGTTTGATTACAGCCACATTGCAACAAAGGGTTTCGCCTCGTTTTTTAAAGTCTCATACCATTACTATAGAAGTTCTTAAGTCGGTATTTTACCGTAATAAAAGGGGGTATATTATAGGCAAACTTCAGGTACAAGGTATTTTAATGCCTTTTGTATTGCCCATACTGAGTGTAGAGAGAAAAGTAATTATCGAAACTTTGATCACCAACCCCAATAGCTTAAGTATTGTGTTTAGTTTTGCACACTCTTGCTTTTTGGCTGACACTCCTGCCCCTTCTTTATTGATTGAGTTTTTGCAAGTGCTACTGCCCTCTAAGCTCACCGCTGAACTGTATAGTTCCATAGGTTTTGACAACCATTGTAAGACAGTTTTAATCCGTCAGTTAAATGCACATATCAAAAAAGCACCCGATGAAATGGTGCTTTGGCAAAACCAAACGAGTACCTCTATGACTACTTTTACCTTGCCCTCTTTTAATATGGTATTCAGGGTGTTACACGATCAAACAAGCACTTCTGACAAAGAAGCAGCTATAAAAGATAAATACCGGACACTTTCTCAAAAAAATCGGGTAGGGCGAATGACTCAGGCACTGGAGTTTTACAATTTTATATTTCCTAAAGAAATTATGTCCACTCAGGTTTTAGAGCACCTTTGCACACAGGCTCCTTCTCAGGTAAAAATAACCGGAAACAACCAAATATCAATTGCCTACCTATTGGTCGAAAGACGAATGGTGTCACTGGATCTTTTCTTGAAAAAAGCCAATGTAATGGCGCGCAAACTAGTGATGCAAGACTACGGTTTGGCAATTAAACAACTCGCCTTGGCAAATATCTTACCTGCCAATTTATCGCTCAACTGTTTTGGAGTATCGCAACATAGCCGGGTAATATGCTATAACTATGAGCAATTGGGGTGGTTGAGCGATGTCCAACCTGAAGGTATACACCGCCTTACCCAACAAATACAAGCAATATTGAAGAATGATCCAGAACTTAAGGAAGTATTGACAGAGAAACACCCTGGTTTATTAGACAAAGAATATTGGAAGCAATTACAAAGTAGAGTAAAGTCAGGAGAAATAGCAGATGTGCCTCCTTATGAAAAAGGGTTACCAATTGATAATAAAACAGATATGTATAGTTTTTAGTAGTAAAAAATAACAAAAACTATTATTTTGTTAAGTAAAAACCTGCTTTGATTTTGATTTTTGTTGCTCTATATTTGAATACTTGTCACAAAAAATATGCTTGTCTACAAAGTTATTGTACGCAGTAATTAAGACATTTCCAATAATGATGAACTGATTGATAAAGTTTTGTCAATCGTATGTATTTCCGTAGTATATCAGCAGCACAAACACCTGTAATGCTTGTTATGGATGTTTTGTTAGTCTAAACAAAACTTATAATCGATGCCTTCAAATACATAAATTCTGTATTTTAAAAATGGTATAAAACTCTGATGAAAGTAGCTGAGATAAAATCAAACCTTGAAATTATTTGGATGAACTTTGACCAGTACAAAGATCAAATTTATGCTTTAAGAAAAGCAGTATTTGTCGATGGTCAAGGATTAGAAGATTACCTTATGCAGTCGCCCTATGACACTCAAGGGCTCCACCTTGGCGCTTTTCATAATAATAAGCTGGTTTCTTCGCTCTCGGCATATATTTTTCCCCCACAGGGTAAAATTTTCGAAGAATTTGAATTGCCTGCTGCCAAAAGACGCATTGTTCAGTTTTCGCGCCGGGTTGAACTCCCAGAATACCGAGGTTCTCGTTTGGCCGAATTTCTGGCATCTATTGCCTGGAAAAAAATTTTTGAAACCATTCACCCCGAATATTTTGTCGTAGGCTTAAGCGATACACATAGCAGGCTTCGTCTCTATTATAAAACATTTGGCTTTAGTTCTTACAAAACTGTAGAAACTACACATGGTCAGCGTCATGTATTGCTGGCCAAGGGAGAAGATGTGTTGAAATCAGCTTATATAAGGGTAAAGAAGTATGTACAATCATTGACACTAAGGTACGAGATACCTCCTCCTTCTTTGTTGCGTTTTCTTGAAGAAATCAATCACATGGATTACTTGATTTTGGGGGAGTTAAAAAAAGAAAACCTTTATATCGATTCTTTATTATTTAAAGATGAGCTACCGAGGCTTATAGCACAAGCTCGTTTGCTTTACCTCATTCAAGAGCCTGTGTTTAGCAAAATAAAACATTTACCATCGCCACCTGGAACATTTCTGGACATAGGGTGTGGTCCAGGGGTTTACTTGTCTGCCATTGCCCAAAACGAGCATTTCAAAGGATATGACTTTGTAGGGATGGATATATCAAAAGATATGATTACTTACTCATCGTTATCATACCCTAATATTCGCTGGATACAAGGCAACGCTTATGACACAGGGTTTGCAGACAATAGTGTAAGTGTAGTACATGCTGGTTTTTTATTTATTCATTTAAGTAATCCAGAGTTGGCATTAATGGAAATATATCGGATATTGAAACCTGGGGGTGCTTTGTATGTGATGGATGTAAACGACTCTACTTTTGCAGGACCCAAACTGATCAAGCGAATGGTTCAAAAACACAAGGATATTTATGAAGGTAACCGGGATATTTTGAATGATTTACCTACGTTGGCTCAAAACCAACACCTTAAGCTTGTGCAAGAGCATTCTATTACTGCTAAAAATACAGGACAAGAAAACGAGGTAAAGGTACAAGAAAATGTCACAGAATTGGGACGCATGTATATGTGGGCTATGTATGTGTTCATTGCTCAACGCGAAGAAGTAGTGGAGTATTACCAAAAAGCTGAAGAACATTATTTTAAAAACCCTTGTCAAATAAGCGTACAAGTACAAACCCAAATTTATAAAAAGGAAGAATAGCCAAAAGTAAGTTTGATACAATATGGTGAAGGAATCTCAAAAAAATAAAGACGCTCTTCATGAAGCAAGTCTGATACTTCAGGCACCTTACAAAAACACCAAAAAGAAAATTCTGGTGGCTGTAAACCTGTCTTTGGTAATCATTACGTCGCTTCACCTGGCTATTCAACTCATTTCGTTTGGGCATTTACCTGAACCTGCCCGCGATATGATTATGATACCGCTTACGATTGGCATCCATGCTTTTTCGGCATACCACCATAGTCGTTTACTCGCAGGCAAAACCAACCAGCCTCGCTGGGTATCTCAGGTAAGCACTTGGGCTTCACTGATTACACTTCAGCTTTTTGCGCTTGCCACCGTACATGTAAACATTAATACTGCTACCAGTCTTATTGTAGACTCTGCTTTTTCTATCATTTTGGTGTTTATCACTGGTACAGTTATCAACCGAAACGCCGCTACTGTGTGGCTAGTCATTTCACTGATTAGTTTTTTTATCGCTTACGGAAACCGGGGAAGCTCATTTGAGTACCACCTCATGACCCAGCAAGAGGTGAAAGAATATAAACAACACTTGAAGTCACCAAATAGAAAGGTTCGCCAAGCTGCCCGAAAACGGCAAGAGATAGTGAAAAAAGAAAAAATAGAACCACTCAGCATTAAGCTTTACCTCAGCGTATGCCTCATATTTTTACTTTTAGCCTTTTTACCTACTTTTTTTCAGGCAAGCATGATCGGGCAAGTACTCAAAACTATTCCCAGGGCAATAGAAAAAATAGAATTGGCTGCTGACGAGAAAAACCTTTTGAAGAAGGAGAACGTCCGAATGTCTATGGAGCTGGACATAGCTAAGCACATTCAAAAGATGGTACTCCCTCGTGAAGAAGAATTCATGGCTTTTAAGGGGTTAGAAATAGGTGCCAGAATGGACACAGCTACCGAAGTAGGCGGGGACTTTTATGAAGTACTGCCACAAAAAGATGGCAGTATATATTTTGGTATAGGTGATGTAACAGATCATGGGCTACAGTCGGGGGTTGTCATGCTGATGACACAAGCAGCCTTTAGAGCCACGCTTGACAACAGTGACATAGACATTACTTCTGCTTTGAATCAGATTAACTCTATTTTACACCAAAATATTAGCCGAATGAAAGATCAGCGCAACCTGACGCTTTCATTATTGCACTACCACAATGGTACAGTAAGCATGACTGGCCAACACGAAACAGTCATCTTGTTAAGAAGCAAAGAGGATTTTGCTGAGCAAATAGACACGATGGATCTTGGCTTGTACGTGGGGTTAATTGATGATTTTTCTGACCATGTACAAGAATCAAGCTTTGACCTGGAGACAGGAGATATTATGCTACTGTATACTGATGGAGCTACCGAAGCTTTGAACAGCGCTGACCGTGAATTTGGAATACAGGGACTTATGCAAGCACTGGAAAGGCATAGGCATCACCCTTCGCAGCAAATTGTTAATAACATCATAGATGAAATATATGAATATACGGGTAAGACTGACCCAGAAGATGACATTACTATTGTGGTAGTAAGACGCACTGCCTAAACTCCATAAACTGATCAATAGAATATGAACAATCTTATTTTAGGCGATTTTGACTTTATTCCAAGCCACCTACCAGCAGAAGGAGGGCTTAACATTATGATCAACCCCATTGATCTAATGACTAGTTGGAAGCGGTGTGGTGCACTGGCAAATTTCGTAGCGTCTTTTTACTCTGACGAAAGAGATTTTGGTAAAAAGCTAGATGCCAACCTTATTTCTACTATTTTTAATGAATTAATGGAAAACGCTGCCAAATACTCAGATAAAAGGGATGCACTTATTACTGTAAATACAAAGCTGTATAATAATATACTGAAGATGGAGGTAGAAAATTATGCCCGTCAACGGCATTTCGACTCTCTGAAGAACCATTTTGAGAAGTTGGTTAACGCTAAGAACTTGGATGATTTATATGTCCAACAAATGCAGCAAAATATAGAAAAAGAACAAGAGTCAGGCATTGGGCTATTACTATTGCTCAAAGATTATCCGGTGAAGCTTGGGATACGGTTTGAAGAAATAGATGAGAATATGTACAAAATAACGGTTCAGGTATATCACTTTATAGAACCTAGTTAATGTAAACTAATCGGTTAGGTAGCAAAATTTGTAAAAGATTGTTTACACTATTATAAAACTAATTGATCAGTACTTAGTTTTGTACTCCATACCAGTGTATGGAAATGTGTCCTTGGTTTTTACCTAATAATTTTTCACACCCTGCCTAAGCAGGAACAAAAAATCACAAAAATGGAATTAGCTATCGAGAATGCCTCATTTATATTTGACAAAGACAAAGCCACACTCAGTATAGAAGGAGCTTTGCGTTTATCAGGAATGCAAAAATACAAAGAAGAAGGTTTTTTTGATTTTCTGAAAGATGCCGTAAAAAACTGTGAAACAACGCTTAATTTAGACCTTACCAAATTACAATACCTTAATAGCTCTGGAGTAACAGCATTTAGCCGTTTTATTCTGGAAATAAAAAAAGAAGCGATGAATCCTATCAAAGTCACGGGTAGTTCAGAGATTTCGTGGCAAAAAAAAACATTGCCTAATTTTCCTAAACTGTGGAATCAAATCATACTTGACTTCCAGTAAACTGCTTTACATTTCTCTAAGGTCATATTAAATCAAACTATTTGCTTGTGACGATTGACTTCATCAAAACCCAGGTGTTTGGGTCAAGTGTTACCGCAGAAGGGGCTTGTTGCAGAGGGAATGTAATTACTTGCTCTTTTTGCTTTTTCAAATACATTCGTTTTACCACAGGTTTGCTCCCTTGTTTTGACTGAATGCTTATATCCAAGGGCATTTCAAACAAACCATACGCTATATTTTGGGTTTGTTGTATCGTTAGCCTAAGTTGTTGATTAGAAGCATCATAGCTCCAGTTTGCCCTTAATGTGGGTTGCCCTGGTTGATATAACCATTGCTTAAAAAACCAATCTAGTTTTTTACCTGAGGCTTGTTCCATTATTTGCTGTAAACCTGCAGTTTCAGCATTCTTACCCCGATAGGTTTTATAATATGTGCGTATTCCCTGCCAAAAGGCTTTGTCTCCAGTGACATAGCGCAACATATGCAAAACCCAGCTGCCTTTTTGGTAGGCATTGGCATCTAACAATGAGTTAAGGTTGGCAGGTAAACTATTCATGATGGGCTTTTTAGTTTGACGGGCATAATTCATCACTTTTGCTCGGTCACTTTTCATACGTTCAACTAGTTTATGCCTCCCATACTTTTGCTCATTGTATACATGTGCCATATAGGTAGCAAAACCCTCACTTAGCCATATATGTGTCCATTCTTTCTCAGTAGCAGAATTGCCAAACCATTGGTGGGCTATTTCGTGGGCAATCAAAGATTGTATAGAACTGTTGTTGCGAGCAGAAGCTTCATAATAAAAAATACAACTGGCGTTCTCCATTCCTCCGTACCTGGTTTTAGATTGAACACTCGCCAGTTTTTCATAAGGAAATGCACCTATCTTTTGTGAAAACAGTTTAAGTATGTCTAAAGCGGGGGCATACTTTTTAAAACCCTTTTGTTTATCTTGCTCAAACACCCATGATGACACCTCTACCCCCTTGTACTTTCCTACCTTTTGTACGGCAAACTTGGCAGCTCCTATGACCATTACTTTGGTTGGGATCAATATTGACTGATACCAATGGGTGAGCAATTGCCCTGTGGCAAGTTTTTGTACCTTTTTTAATAAACCATTGGCTACTACTTTGTAATGTGCTGGTGCAATTACGATAAACTCACAAGTAGCCTTATCAGAAGGATGATCGACTACTGGCAACCAATGGTGCGCTCGGTTAGGCCAGTTATCACCAAAAAATGTGCGGTCACCATAACTGTTTTTCGAGATAATCAAACCATCCATAGGTACTCCTTCATAGCTTATGTCCACCTCATAAGTACTCC
Organism: Microscilla marina ATCC 23134; assembly: GCF_000169175.1. Taxonomy (NCBI): domain Bacteria; kingdom Pseudomonadati; phylum Bacteroidota; class Cytophagia; order Cytophagales; family Microscillaceae; genus Microscilla; species Microscilla marina. The sequence continues at coordinate 31,708 of NZ_AAWS01000010.1, read as the reverse complement.
CTTTTGCTGCCTGTTTTGGCAAAAGCACCTTCAGCTGATTATTGTGATGTTCAAACTTTAAGGCGTTTTTTTGGTATGTTACTGCACTTACCAACATTCCTCTTGTGCCTTTTGAACTGGTCAAATCAAGCATAAAGGAGGTAGCAGGCCTGGTAAATTTAAACCGGATGGTAGTTTTGCCTTTAATAGCGTTGGTAGCATCGCTTAGGGTAAGGGTAAATTTGTAATGTTGAACATCAATGGGGGAGGCTACTGTAGCATGCTGGGCACCTGCTTGCTGGCATATACACAACAAAAAGAGGGTGATACTTTGGAAAGTAGATGAGATGAGGGTTTTCATGGAAATCAATTGCTTTGTAAAACAAAAAATCAGCTAGCAATTTAATCAAAGCATCTGAGAATAACGCAAGAGAGCAATTAATCAACCATCACAAACAGAAAATACACCAACCTCTTACTATGTCTGGTGGACAGTTCGGAGGACTGGTGCTTTTCGTGTATATAATCATTGTAATACTAGTTTAAGAAGCCAAAACTCGTGCGGTTGGTCGTGCCTGGTCGTTTCCCTGCACATCTACCTCTACTAGGTTAGGTAACTCATCTAATATACTCAAATCTTCGATTTGGTTATTGCTCAAATTTAAGCGTTTTAGTTTCTTAAGGTTCCTAAGCGGAGTCAAATCAGTGATTTGGTTATTGCTCAAATCCAAACTTTCCAAGTTGGTCAAAAACTGCAAATCATTAATTTGCGTAATATTTTTTGAACTCAACTCTAAAGTGTTTTTATACAAGAAGTTATCTAGTTGATCTACTCCTATCTGTATGTCATTGATTTGCAACAAGCCAAGACTTTTAAATATACGAAGTACTTGTATGTCATGTGAGTCTATCTTGATCAGGGCAGCATGTTTTACTTTTTCAAGGTCAGCCACGCTAATATTCACAAAATCCTTACTCTTACCTGAAGTATAAGTCTTATAACGACCAAACAATGATTTTGCTTTCTCATACAACATTTCACCACGCAATTGCTCTCCTTGCTCAAGGTCAGACAGGTCTAGGTGCTTGGCAAACTGTAAGTTATAAAAAGCCTCTGTTACCAAAAAGTATTCAAGAATTGACTTATGAGCAAAGGTACATTGGTGTAATGTATTCATATGCAACAAAGCCCTGGTTTTAAGCTCTAAAGTACCCAAGTCTACATTGTTATTTTCGGCAAGTACTTTTAGCTCATCATCGCTGATAATAAAACCACCTCTACGTTTACGGTTCATATACATATCAATTGCCACTTCTCGCGAAAACTTATACAAGTCTTTACGGTACTTCTCTTTATTATCAGGACGACGTTGTACTTCCCTTTCAATCCACTTGGCAATCAACTCAGTGTAAATCTGATAAGTAGAACTGTAGTGGTCACGACTTTTGATCAAATCGTCTATATACCTCAACAACATAGGGCGCACCATTAGGTTAGGTGAATGCAAAACAATCTTTTCTGCCTTTTTACGCTTGTTGATGTTCAATAAATTGTAGGTTTTTTTGAGGTATGCCTTAATGTCTTCATTGCTGAAAGGAGACAAATAGATTTTACGGAATTGATACGTGTTGTCTTGGTATTTAAACTTCAAAACACCTATTTCGCCTGAATCTTCTTCTTCTTGTGGAAAAAACTGGGTACGGCAAGTAAATATAACTTCCTTAAAATCGCCTACTTTCTGAAGTATGTAATGTAGTCTTTTTTGATGAGCTTTGATGGCTTCATTGTCTTCATCAAATGCATCAAGTAATAATATAGTATTGGCACGCTCTTCGGCAGGCATTGCTTCTACCTCCTCCATAGCGTTAGGAAAACTCAACGGAAAAATCTTGATTTTATAATCAGTCTCTGCCAACAACTCCGCATATTTTACATAAAGATTCAGCATAAAGGTAGTTTTTCCCATACCAGCCTCTGCCAATATGATATAAAACTTGTCTCTATACATAGAGTCTTTAAGGTTTCTTTGAGTAAAAAATGGGATGAGTAATTGACGAGTCACAAATGCACATTGGTTCAATGGGTCATTGGCTGTTTCAGGAGCCACGTTTTGGCAATGTGTTGGGACATAATTTTTGAGTGCATGGTTTATTTCATGCTTTGTATAATACTTATACAAATCTTCTTTAATTTCTTGTAGCTTCATTGGTACTCTGTTTTTTTAAAAGATATTTGCTTTATGTGGTAGGGCTAAAGTATGAGCCACAACCATTTTTTATGGTTTTATCGTAAACAATCTGCCTGATTGATACCATTTAAACTGGGGTTGAAGTATTTTAATACAATTGGCTTAGCTGGTAGGTAAAAGGGTTAATTTAGTTCTTTGCGCTTTAGTTATTTTATTTACAAAATTGTAATTATGGATAAAGAACCTACATCAACGTCTCGTATTTAATTTATTCGCTTATGTTTCTTGTGTGTTAGTACTACAAAGTTAAATGATTATCCTGAGATCACATAACCTACAATTGTACTGGCAATTACGACAGGGGTAATAAGTAAAAAAAGCAATAAACAGCACAAAAAAAACAATAACTTACATTGTTATTTTTATACTATAATAAAACATAAAATTCTCCAAATAAAAATTATTCTTAAAGTGACCCTTAGTCACTGTAAATTTGAGTTAAACTAAGCACATATAGCATATAACTATCTGTTTACAAGCAACTTAAATACACACAAAGAATAAAAAACATGTTTTGTGAGTGGTTTATTGAAAGGCATTATATATACAGCAAAAATCGAGCTAATCTATTGCATAACAAACACTTATATCTTATTCAAGAGATTTATAGTTTTTTATATTACATACATAAAAACTCAAATATATTAAAGTGAGCCGTCACGTATTACCTGCTATTTAGTGTATGTAAAGTCTTATGTTTTTTTAACTTTTTTACACACTTTAGGTTCCTAATATTCAATAATCGGGCTAATTCAAGAAAAGAAGGAATAATTGTTTCTTCATAGAAAAAGCTTAAATAGTTACACTTTTATAAAATTTAGCATTTTGAAAATCTTTTTTTTCGGTAATTAACTCTACAAAAATTAACCAAAAAAAAGTTTTTTTTAGTCTGTAAATTCACAAAATCAGCTTTTTTTAAGAGACAAAATCAAGTAACCAAATTAGTAATCACTGATAAGGGGTTCTTTTTTCATTCAAAAACACCCATGTTTACTTTTAAGCATGCTGATTATAAGTATCTTATAAAACCTTTGCTTACTTAAAGTACGCGGTTGTAAGCTTTATTTATGGCGCATAAAAAGTATACGCATAGTAATATTTCTCAGTGAATAGTAATATTTCCTATACTCCCTTTATTTTTGTTTCAAGCGTTTCTATTTTCAAAACTTATTGAAAGTTCAATACGTTACACAAAAATATAACAAACTATCTACTACAATGAAAGTGAGTTTTAAATTCCCGAATGAAGGCCTATTGAAACAATGGCTGACAGGTAGAAAAACAGATAAATTTTCATACCCAGAGCAAAAAGCTACTCAGCAAGAGAGGTTCCCTAAGGGCTATGACCACGACCGTAACAAGTGCCTGTTGGGAAAAGGGCAGACGGTATTCGAAAAAGCGAAACAAGCCATTGATGAATGGATTATGTTTCCTGGTTCTTGGACAAAAATTTACCCAGCAACACCTGCCCAATTACACCACGAGGTGGTAGTGTTGTTCAACTTATTTGGTGTTTGGTGGTTCAACAGCAGTAGAGTAGTGTACACCATTCATCAACCCAACTGCTATGGTTTTGCCTATGGCACGCTTACCCAACACGTAGAAAAAGGTGAAGAAGTGTTCTTAGTAGAACAAGATGAGGAGGGCAATGTATGGTATAGAGTAGAGGCTTTTAGCCAGCCCAATAAATGGTATGTCCACCTCGCCAAACCACTGGCAAGGGCATATCAACGCAAATTTGCCAGGGAATCGAAAGCAGCTATGCAAGCCTATTGTCAAGGGGTTTAACGCTTGTTTTTTGTATTGATTGGGTGGTGCAAATGCGACATTGAACAGCTTTCACAGTGCTCATCTTTACCCCAAAAAGTTTGGTAAAGCTGCTTGCCAAGGTAGATACAGGCTACTAAAAATGTAAGGGTAACAAATAGAGTTTGCATAAGTTTTGGTTCTTAGAGTAACTTTACTTCAACGTATGAGGTTTAGAGCGTATGCTTAACAAACGCTTACTCAATGCCTCTTTTAAAACAATTGATATACCAATAATGCCGAAATATACGCCAACCCTGTCATATACACCAACTGAATCAAAGGCCATTTCCAGCTTTTGGTCTCCCGACGTACAATTGCCAGCGTACTCAGGCATTGCATAGCAAAAGCATAAAACACCATTAAAGAAAGACCAGTGGCAAGGCTATATACAGGCTTACCATTGGCATGTTTTTCAGCACGTAGACGCTCAATTAATGATTGATCACTTTCAAAATCTGCCCCTACACTATAAATAGTAGCCATAGAGCCAACAAACACTTCACGGGCAGCAAAAGAAGTAATCAAGGCTATGCCTATTTTCCAATCATACCCCAATGGGCTAATCACAGGTTCTATGATTTTACCCATAATACCAATGTAAGAGTTTTCGAGTTTGGCGGCACTTACCTTTTTTTCGTAGCTATCCAGTATTTTTTTATCTGTAGTGGTAGGTTTATCAATGGCTTTTACTGCTGATGCCATTCTATTACCTGGTCCATAAGAAGCAAGCACCCACAAAATAATAGAAATGGCCAGAATAATCTTACCCGCTTCCCACACAAATAAACGGGTTTTCTCCCACAGAGTAATTATGATATTGCGCCAACGAGGAAGTTTATAAGATGGTAGCTCAAGTACCAAAAAACTACGACTATTGGTTTTGATAATGATACGCATAATAAATGCCACTGCCAATGCCATTACCAGCCCCAGTACATATAACCCCAGCAACACCAAGCCTTTGAGATTAAATACCCCCCATAATACTTTATCGGGCACTACCAGAGCAATCAACAAAGTGTAAACAGGTAAACGGGCAGAACAACTCATCAGAGGGGTTACTAAGATTGTAATTATTCGATCTTTCCAGTTATCAATCGTACGGGTGGCCATTACCGCCGGAATAGCACAAGCTACGCTGGAAATCATAGGCACTACGCTTTTTCCACTGAGCCCAAAAGGACGCATAAGTCTGTCCATAATAAACACAATACGCGCCATATAACCTGTTTCCTCCAGGATTACAATGAAGGAAAATAAAAGCACTATCTGTGGCACAAAAATAACCACTCCTCCTATGCCTGGTATTACTCCTTCGGCAATTAAGTTGGTAAAACTACCCGAAGGTAAAACACTTTTTGTCCATTGACTTAAACTCAAAAATACCTGATCGATCAAATTCATTGGTATTTCGGCAAAGGCATATATTGCCTGAAAAATAACCAGTAATATTCCTAAAAACAACAAATAACCCGCGATAGGGTGGGTAACTACCTGGTCTATTTTTTGGGTAAATTTTGCTTCTGTTTTTGTTGTAGTTTTCTTGTCTATAACAAAGCGTAGCATTTGGCGAATTTTTTCAAACCTCTGCCGGGTTTCTTCGGTTTGACCTTGTGTGGTAGTAGAGAAACCACTCTCAGCAGCACTTGTAAACATGGTGGGGGGCGCTTCTGGGGTTGTATCATTAGCAGTTGCCAACGCTTGGGTTTCTACAAATGGGAAATGCTTTTCTGGCGTTTGGTAACCCACTATTGCGTCCTTCAATGCTTGTATGCCTTCACCTTTGCGCCCATTCATGGGTAACACAGGTAGGTTACCAAACATTTCGCTGAGTTTCTCATAATTGATTTGAATTCCTTTTTTTTCCGACAGGTCGGTCATATTTAATGCAAGTATGGTAGGAATTTTCAAATCGTAGATTTGAGTAAAAAGTAATAGGTTGCGTTCAAGGTTTGAAGAGTCTGCTACCACAACAATCAAATCGGGGTAATCTGGATGCTGAGGGTTTTGAAGCAAGTCCTTGACTACTGCTTCATCCTTTGAGCGAGGATACAAGCTATAAGTGCCCGGCAAATCGGTTACTTTAATTTTTGTATGATTAGTAAGCTTACAAACACCTTCTTTTTTGTCTACCGTTACCCCTGGATAGTTGCCTACGTGTTGGTTGAGCCCAGTAAGTTGATTAAATACAGTACTTTTCCCTGAGTTGGGGTTACCTACTAATGCTATGTTGTCAATTTTTATCGCCATCACATCCCTTTAAATCTTTCTCTTTCTTATTTTGAAGAGCAAAATTATAAAATAGCTTGTTTATTATTTATAAAAATTCTAAATAATTAATTTAAATATATAAAATTGATCAACTAATGAGCTACAAAAAATGTTTGGCATTGCCTCTTTCTTTTAGCATTGCCTCTTTCTTATTCATAGCAATCAATGGGTGCCAAAACCAAACTAACTTGCCTCCATTCAAGCTTCCCTCCCACTTTCCTTCTCCTTTATATAGTTTTGACAAAAATCCATTAAGTAACCAAGGAATAAGTTTGGGGCGTCGCTTATTTTTTGATCCAATATTGTCAAAAGATAGCAGCATTGCTTGCGGTAGCTGCCATCACCCTTCACAAGCCTTTGCCGACACAGGCAAAAGGTTTAGTAGAGGAATCGCTGGACAATTTACCAAAAGAAACGCCCCAGGGTTGTTTAACTTGCTATGGCAACGTGAGTTTTTTGCTGATGGGGGTGTCAGGCACTTCGAGCTTATTCCTTTGGCACCTTTGGTCAACCGACAAGAGATGCAAGGTGACTTGCAGGAATTATTAGGCAGGTTGAACAAAAACACCTCTTACAAGCAGCAATTTTCCCAGGTTTTTGACACCGATTCATTGCAAAGTAAACATTTGTTGTATGCCCTTGCCCAGTTTATGGGCAGCCTTATTTCGGCTACCTCTCGCTATGACCAGTACGTACAAAAAAAACTACCACTGTCTGATATTGAGCAACAGGGATTGACGGTTTTTAAACAAAAATGTAGTACTTGTCACCAGATAAGCAATCAGCTCTTCACAGACTTGTCTTATCGTAACATAGGTTTAGACAGCGTTTTGCTAGATGTAGGCAGGTACAACATTACCGAAAGGAAAGAAGATAAAGGAAAGTTTAAAGTGCCAAGCCTTCGGAATGTCTTACTTACCCCCCCTTATATGCACGATGGCAGGTTTAGTACCATAGACGAGGTATTGACACATTATACCAAAGGAGTAAAGCACACCCCTACACTGGATAAAGGTCTGCGTAATAATACAGGCAGTCCAGGCATCGCATTATCGCTTGACGAGCGCCGAGCAATTAAGGCTTTTTTGCACACACTTACTGACACAGCTTTTATTAGGAAACACCACAAGTAACGGGACTATTTTATTGATTACTTGTGGTGTTTGACTGTTGGGGTTGGTACTGCTGAGAAACAGTGTTATAGCCAATACTAATTTCTTAAGGAAATAAACGGTTCTCAGTTAAAAGGATTTGTTCTAAACCAGACAGTGATTGTTGAGGGCTATGCCCAAAAATCCCGTTTAAGGGGCGACCAGGTTCCTAAACAAATACCTCAGGACGGGTAGCTCCTACATACAACTCTTGCCACCAGTCGGCCAATGCATTGGCTTCCATCACCCCTTTGGGTGAACTACTTGCGTGAATAAAGTTTACAATATCATTGTCGTAATCGGTACTGGTGACCATACCCACATGGGTAATTTGAGTGTTGCCCGGCTGGTTGGTAAAAAAGATTAAATCGCCTGCTACCAACTCATCAATTTCTACATATTTACCTATCTTTTGCTGATCTCCTGCTACCCTTGGAACATCATGACCTATTGCCTGAAAAGCCTGTAGCATCAATCCAGAGCAATCGATTCCCTCTTTGCTATTGCCTCCCCAAAGGTAAGGGCTTCCTAAAAATTCGCGGGCTTTGCCTATGACTTGTTGAACTTTTTCTGCTTGCATATTATTCAGTTATATTTTTAAAGTATTTGTGAATATTACGGGTATTTTAAACATAGCAATAAATACATAGAAAAGACAGAAAGAGTTTTAATTTTGCACCGCTATTTCTGATTACCTGTGTTTTTGACCTTTATTATATCAGACATTAGCGTATTTTCATCTGTTCATCAAACATAATTATGGGTATTGTAGCGCGTCAGGGGATCAAGTCGGGAATAATCTTATATATAGGAGTGCTGATAGGGGCGCTCAATAACGTTTGGATATATCCAAAGTTCTTAACTCCAAAAGAAATTGGTCTTCTAAGGTTATTACTTGCCAATGAGCTAGTCATGGTCACCTTTGTTCAGTTAGGTACTTATGGCATTATAGACCGGTTCTTCCCTGCGTTCAAAGAGTCCGACCAAAAACGTGGCGCATTTATCCAATTTAGCCTGCTTTATCCCTTGCTGGGTATTACTGCCTTCTTGTGTATGCATTTCCTTTTCCCCGACTTTTGGGGATCTATTTATGCCAAAAAATCTCCTGGTATTATTCAATATTATGAAGTACTTGCTATTTTGGTGTTTCTCACTTCTTATCAGTTTATTTTAGGGGCATTTTCAAGGGCTCATTTCCGGGTTGTTGTACCCAGTATGCTAGACAATTTACTACTAAAGGGTGGCATTACTCTCTTGATTATACTATTTAGCCTACAGATACTCACTTTTACTCAGTTTATATGGGGGTTGGTAGCTATCAGGTTTACCAATGTAAGCATCTTGGTGTTTTACCTGAAAAGGCTTTTGCAAAAACCGATTGTATGGGGGCAACGACTGTCTAAAGCAGACATGAAAAGTATTATCCAATACGGGTTGTATATGGTGTTGGGTGGTGCCAGCAGTGTTATTATTTCTCAGATTGACATTATTATGCTGGCAAGCCTTGTAGGAGAAGAGGCTACCGGAGTTTATAGTATTGTATTTTTTATAGGCACCGTTGTGGAAATTCCTCGGCGAGCTTTGGCTCAAATTTCGGTACCTGTCATTGCTTCTGCCTGGCAAAACAATGACTTGGTCACGATCAAAGAAATTTACCAAAAAACGGCTATTAACCAACTGATTGTAGGCGCGCTGGTACTTGGTCTGATCTTATTAAACATTCAAGACATTTTTTTGCTTATGCCTAAGGGCAAAATATATAGCCAAGGGATATATGTAGTTCTGTTTATTGGCCTTACTCGCTTTGTAGATATGCTCATGGGAGCCAATAATGAAATTCTACTTTACTCAAAGTATTACAGGTTTAACCTGATGACTAATGTTATTTTGGCTGTTATAATGATTGGTATCAACTTGGTACTCATCCCTTTGTATCAACTCGATGGAGCTGCTTTTGCTACTTTGCTGTCTATCATTATTTTTAACCTCATTCGTTTCACCTTTTTATTGGTAAAGTATGGCATACAACCTTTTACCTTCCAAACAATACTTACCTTGTTATGGATCAGCATTGCCACAGGGTTGGGCTATTTGACACTATCACTACAACTACCTCCCCTACTCAACATCATTGTTAAGTCTGCAATTGTTTCCCTCTTTTTTGTTGTAGGCGTCTGGAAACTCAAACTATCTGAAGATATGAATATCATTGCCAACAATATCATAAGTTTGGTGAAAGGAAAAGTATCAAAATAAAAAAGGATGCGTAGGTTTACACATCCTTTTTTATTTTGACTAAAACCTTGCTTGTTGCTAATAGTCCTTTAATTCACGTTTTGAATCACGTTCTTTCATACTTTCTCGCTTATCATACAATTTTTTACCTCTTGCTACTGCCACTTCTATTTTTGCCAGTCCTCGGTCATTGATAAACAAGCGTGTAGGAACTACTGAAAGGCCTTTTTCAGCAAGCTTTTTCGATATTTTTTTTAGTTCCTTTTTATTCAACAATAGCTTACGCTCACGGGTAGGTTCGTGGTTATAATGGGTACCGTTTTCATAAGGTGCTATGTGCATTTGCTTTAACCATAACTCTTCATCTTTAAAAAAACAGAAAGCATCACCCAACACTACCTGACTTTGTCTGATAGATTTTATCTCAGTACCCGTGAGTACAACACCCGCAATATACTTATCTAAAAACTGATAGTCAAACGATGCTTTTCGATTCTTGATATGTACATTTTTAGAGATTTCTTTTTTCTTTTTATCTTTTCCCATAGTTGTTTGTCTTTTTGATTATTACTTAGGAATGAACAAAAAGTAACTTTTCGCCATTCCTTAGAAACTTGTACCGTTTTTTGGCAAAGATACTCAAAGTTAGAAGCCCCGACAGGGAGCAAGCTTTAAGCGACAAGTCGCAAGTCCTTAGATACCGATGCATATCGGTGCTACTCCCTATTTAACTGCGTTGAGCTCATCACAGCAAGCTACTGTAGATTCGGTTCATAGGTAGCTAACAAATTCATAGTATACTTATTTTCAGCAGGTTATGATTTTTTTAGCTAGAAGTCCCGACAAGGTTCTAGGTACACCCTATAGACCACTCACCTTTGACTGTAGCTATCGGCTTTTGCCGTCGTAGCCAAAGCAAACAGTTATTACTGAGGGTTATGCCCGAACCGACCATAGGGAGCTCTGCATAGCTAAATCCCGTTTATGGGACGGTTATCCTTAGTATACCAATATTTTGGTAGAGACACTTTGTCCATTGCCAAAACTAGCTTTGAGCAAATATATGCCCCTTGGCAATTCTCCAATTTCTACAAGCTTTTGATTTACAAAGGTAGTATTTTTAGGAAAACTATTGCTGTATACTACTTTACCTCTGTTATTATACAACTTGAGATGAGCATCTAACCCACTCAATATAGTCACGGTTACCCTTCCAGTATTCGTAGGGTTGGGGGCAATATTTATCAAAGGGTTGGCGTTTATGTCCAATCCCTGAAAGTTAATTACATTAGATGTTCCTTCGCAACCTATACTGGTAGTCACATTTACAAAATAACTCCCTGAATCAATGGGTATAAAAGTTTCATCATTGGCTCCAATAATAGGTGTATCATTGAAGTACCACTGGTATTTTCTAATATCGGCGGTGAGCACCGACAACCTGTTATTAGCAAGTATTAACTGGGGTTCAGGGGGTAATTTTACTTCTATCTCTGCTTGTCGGGTATTGCTAAACCCACACGAATTAGTTACTCTAATGGTATAAATGCCTGCTTCTTTGGCGGTGTAAGAACTGCCTGAAGAAACTACATTTCCATTGTATAGCCATTCGTATTTAGCGTTAGCATCTAAAATCTCGGTTGATAAAACTACACTATCACCCTGACAAAATTCAAGGGGAGTAAGGTACCCAAGAATGGGAGGGGCTTGTTCATTAGATTGGATTACCTGCGACAAAGACAACGCCGAACAGCCCTGTTTAGATATTTCTACCCTATATTCCCCAGGATCGCTTACCTCTAAGACCTCACCATTGGCGTTATTTACCAATTTATTATCTTTAAACCAACGATATTGTACTGTACCTTCGCTTTGAGTTGCCTTCAGTTGAATGCTAACCGCATTGCAAAGAATATTAGACCCTCCATTGTTTTGAATTAGCAATCCTGGAGTTTTGAGCGCCCCACCAAATGTTATCTTAATGTCATTTGTTGAAATGGCATTGCCACACTCATTATTTATTCGCAGCGCATAACTTCCGGCCTCTTTAGCATTGTATGTAGCAGTATTACCCACCAAAATCCCATCTTTAAACCATTCATAGGTACCTTCTGTGCCGTCAAATTGAGCAAACAAAGTCACTGGTTTGGTGGTATCACACACATTTGTAGCACTCCCCGGAATAATGCTTACATTGGAAGGTACAGTCACAAACCTAATCAGTTTTTTGGCTTCTTTCACTCCACATTCGGCGCTGGTTACCCGTAATAAGTATTCACCTGTTTCGGTTACATCCAGCGAAGCGCCCTCTCCCTTTTTCTGGTTATTTAAAAACCATTCCAACGTTAAACCACTGCCCGATACATTGCCAGTAAGGGTAACTGTACCAGTGCCACAGACTAAGGTATTGGAGGCATTAATGCTAATGGTATTGGGTACTGATTTAATATCTAAAGATATAGCATTGGATAAGGGACCTGCGCCACAAGCATTTTGGGCTTGTACGGTATACACTCCGCTCAAAGTAGCGTTGTAGGTGTTAATAAGGGTGGTAGCTACTGCTACCCCATCTTTAAACCAATTGTATGACAAACCATCTCCGTCAGAGGTAGCAGTTAGTTCAATCTTGCCATCACAAGTAATGGTTTGAGTACTTGTCATAGCAATGGTAGTAGGAGGAGTAGCTACAAATGGTATATTGACCACAGCAGAGGTTTGGGTGCCACATACAGAGTTATCCAATGGGTTGATACTTGTAATTTCTACCTGATAATCTCCGGTAGCAGTCACATTAAGCGTGGCATTAGTACCCGCTACAACATTGTCTTTTTTCCATACATACTTAAGGTTGTCTCCGTCAGTATCTACACTCAGCACCAACGAAGTAACCCCACAACCTAAGGAGGGTGGACTTGAGGATTTGATATTGGCATAAGTAGGTGGGTTAATCGAGGTAATGGTTACAACAGAAGAAGTGGTTCCACCACAAAAGTTGTACACCTTCACTGTATAATTTCCGCTAAGCGATGGGGTATACGCATTGTCTGAGGAATTGGCAGAAGTTTTTACCAATATTCCCTCTCTGTACCATTCATATTTTGAAACTGTACTACCGGGCGACAAGTTGGCACCAGCCGAGAGTCGGGGAAATAGAGCCCCACAAAATGTACTTGCACTGGTTTGATCTATAAAGATACCCCCAGGTTTGTCTGCATCTTTCATCTCAATAGTTGCGTCATCATTTCCACAGCCATTGCTCACTACCACTTTATAAGCACCAGCTCCTGTAGCCAGGTGGGTGGCGCTGTTTGTTCCTTCAGGAACACCATTGCGTGACCAGGCATAGTTTAAATTATCTCCAGAAGCAGTTGCTGTCAACAATGTACCTGAACCATTACACACAAGACTGTCGGTATTGGCTGGCACCACACTTGCATTGGATGGTGGTGTTCCTACTATAGTAATAGTGACTGAATTGGTGGAGAGTGTCGCATTACAATCATTGACTGCCTCTACGGTATACACACCTGCTGTCGACACATTGTAGCTATTATTAAAATTAGTTTCAACAAGTGCTCCATCCTTATACCACCGATAAGCATCTACTTCACCCGTGGCTGTAGCAGTAAGTGTAGTATTACCTCCACTACATATAGAAGTAGAAGAAGCAATAATACTTACAGATGAAGGACTACTACTGACTGTTTTTATTTGTGCTTTAGCTGTTGACTCTACACCATCTACTGTGATCGTATGTATCTGAAAACCATTTACCGCAGTAAACTCAGTGTTAGTACCCAAGGTAGTACCACTGAGTCCTTTCCACTCATAGGTGGTACCTGTGGTAGTGGTACGTAATTTACGCCCTCCTGAACCGCCAGAACTACATAAAGTAACGATGGTGGTGGTTCCATTAGGAAGAGTTCGCCACACACCAGGGCTAATTTCTACCTGTAAATCAGGAATAGTGAAGGGTTTATGTTTTACAGATTTAACAGCTGTAGTGTCACTTTTTGAGTACGCAGTTTTTGCTGTGGTCAACACCCACAACCCTATTATTAAACTAAATGTGGTAAGGAGTTTTATTCGATATACTGTCATTATAAATTTTGAAATTTAAGCGCAGGGTTATTAGTCATAATACCTTTTCTTACCTAAAGGTAAACAAAAAAATATTTGTACTCAATCAGAAGTAATATACCTGATGTAACCTGCGGATTAATTTTGGTATTTTTTGCTGTAATTTTTCACTATTTGATCACAAGTCTGGTTAAATCAATATGTTTTGAGTAAAACCTAAAATTCTAACGTCATAACAGCTGGGTAGTTGTACGGCAAAAACATTAATTTCAGAATTAACGTATTTCGGGAATAATTGCCCCAAAAGCCTGCTCAATATCGGCAATCAATGCTTCGGGTGTTTCTAACCCTATACAAAAACGAATCATATTTACTGGTGGAACAGCCCTGTTATAATTGGCAGAAGTATGTAGTACACAAGCCGGAAATATCAAAGATTCATGTCCTCCCCAAGAACACGCCATCAAAAAACGTTGTAAATGATTGCAAAACTTTTCTATTAAAGCTATGTCATCAATGGCAAGCTCTATAGTAAATTGCCCTGCCCCTTTAGTCATTTGCTTTTTGGCAAGTGTATACTGAGGGTCACTCTCCAGATAGGGGTAGTATATTTTGCTTACCATTGAATGCTCCTGCAGGTAGTTTACTACTATGGCAGTGGTAGCACTTACTCTGTCCATTCGCGTGGGTAAGGTACGTAACCCTCTGAGCAAAAGCCAGGCATTAAACGGAGCAACAACTCCCCCTAACGTCATATACTCGGAGGCAAAAATTTTATTGGTCATTGCTTTACTGGCACACAAGACTCCCGCCACAGTATCGCTATGCCCACTGATGTATTTGGTAGCTGAATGTACCACTATGTCAATTCCATAATCTATAGGCTTTTGAAACAAGGGGGTAGCATAACTATTATCGATAATGGTAACAATGTCATGTTTTTTGGCAATTTGTGCCACTGCCGCCAAGTCTTGTTGCTCAAATGTCCACGAATTGGGGCTTTCCAAAAACAACACACGCGTATTGGGCTGGATAGCACTTTCAAAGTTTTGTGGATCTGTTCCGTCTACCATGGTGTTGGTAACTCCAAACCGGTTAAGGAAGCTATTCAACAATTTATTAGTCCAGCTATAAGGTTTTTGTACGCATACCACATGGTCACCTTGGTTTACATTGGCTATCACCGCCGCAGCAACCGCAGCACTACCACTGGCAAACACCAATGCATCCTCAGCGTTTTCTAAAGCCGCCATTTTTTGCTCAAGTATGTGGGTGGTAGGGTTGTGCCCACGGGTATAAAAAGGCATTTCAGACTCTTGCTGCAATGTTTCACGCATTTTTTCTACTGTATCAAACGAAAACATTGCTGTTTGCATAATGGGCGGAGCAACTGCCCCTGCATACTGCGATCGGTCTTCACCTAATTCGTTAATTATATAAGAAATATCCATTGGTTGTTCTAAGTAGTTATTTTATTTTTGCCCAAGTTATAAAAAATCAGTGGATGGCACCTGTAGGTTTTGACTATAAAGTTTACGACTTTCACTCCAAAGCATTTAGTAATTATCAAATATGAATCAAAAAACATTGCAAGATAAAGTAGTAATTATCACAGGAGGGTCTTCGGGTATTGGCAAGGCTTGCGCCGAAACATTTGGCAAAGCAGGAGCAAAAGTGGTGATCACGGGGCGAAATAATGAAAAGTTAGTGAAAGTATCAGATATGCTCAATATAGAGCAAATAGACAATTTACCAATTGTGGCAGACTCCAGCGTTGAAAGCGACTGCAAAATGGTGGTGAAAGAAACCATCGATAAATATGGTAAAATAGATGTGCTGATCAATAATGCCGGAATATCTATGCGGGCAATGTTTGCTGAATTGGACTTATCAGTCATAGAGAGAGTTATGCAAATCAATTTTTTTGGTACAGTATACATCACCAAATTCGCCCTTCCGTACCTCACCCAAACCCAAGGTTCTATAGTGGGAGTATCTTCTATAGCTGGCTTCCGAGGCTTGCCAGGACGTACAGGTTATTCTGCCTCTAAGTTTGCTATGCAGGGTTTTCTTGAGTCTTTACGCACTGAATTGCTCAAAAAGAATGTCAATGTATTGGTAGCTGCCCCTGGTTTTACATCTTCTAATATTCGTAATGCTGCCTTGGTAAAAGATGGTAGTTCACAAGGTGAAACTCCCCGTGATGAAGGAAAAATGATGAGCTCCGAAGAAGTATCCAAGCGTATACTTAACGCGGTGGTAAAGCGTAAAAGAAGCTTGGTACTTACCCGTCAAGGTAAACTTACAGTGCTGCTCAACAAACTATTCCCTGGGTGGATGGATCAGATGGTATACAATACAATGGCCAAGGAAAAAGACTCTCCACTTAAGTAGTATCAGGTTTTTTGGCGATCACAACAGCAGTACAAACTTATAAAAACCATACTAAATCTTTTTCCATCTTTTTAAAAAGCACCATTTTTCTTGAAAAGCCTAATAACACTCCACTAAACACACAAAATATATCAAAAAACTTTGGCAAATACCATAAATACATTTAGCTTATTTTTATATAAAAATAATCCTATCTCAGATTAATTCAAATATTGAGGAACTTATATGGATTTAACTAAGTTGCTCAAACCAGTGATAAACCACACAGGTTTTACCTGCTTTTTTGTCAATTTCTTAGTTAATCGCTAATATTGCATTCACATTAGACATTTGATTTATCTTTAAAATAATATAGCCCATGGCAAAAATCAAAGTTGCGATCAATGGTTTTGGTCGAATCGGACGAATTGCTTTTCGTGCATTATTGCAAAAAGACAACGTAGAAGTAGTTGCTATCAACGACTTAACAGACACAAAAACTCTTGCTCACCTACTAAAATATGATTCTATCCACGGAAGATTTCCTGGGGAAGTTTCTGCCGATGACAACAGCCTGACTGTAAATGGTCAAAAATTGTTGGTTTTTGCAGAGAAGGAGCCAGCAAAATTGCCTTGGGGAAAACACAAAGTTGATGTAGTGCTTGAATCTACAGGTCGTTTTGTTGAGAAAACTGCTGCTCAAGGACACATCACGGCTGGTGCCAAAAAAGTAGTGATCTCTGCACCTGCCAAAGGTGGTGTACCTACCGTAGTGTTAGGGGTAAACGACGAAACTTTGTCGAATGAAGAGCCTATTGTTTCTAATGCTTCTTGTACCACCAACTGCCTTGCTCCTATGGCAAAAGCGTTGGATGATGCTTTTGGTATTGAAACAGGTTTTATTACTACAGTTCACGCTTATACTGCCGACCAACGTATTCAGGATGCACCTCACAAAGATTTACGCCGTGCTCGTGCTGCTGCTACCTCTATCATTCCTACCACTACTGGCGCTGCCAAAGCTGTGGGGTTGGTATTGCCCCACCTTGCTGGCAAACTAGATGGTATTGCCATGCGTGTTCCATTGAATGATGGTTCTTTGACTGACTTTACGTTTAAGGCAAAAAAATCAGTGACTAAAGAAGAAGTAAATGCTGCGTTGAAAGCTGCTGCTGAAGGTCCAATGAAAGGCATTTTAGAGTACACTGAAGATCCTATCGTTTCTATTGATATTGTAGGTAACCCTCACTCTTGTATTTTTGATGCTCAACTTACTTCTGTAAGCGACAACCTAGTGAAAGTAGTAGGTTGGTATGACAACGAGGCTGGTTATTCTAACCGTGTAGCTGACTTGATCGAACGTTTAGGCAAAATGGCAGAAACTGCTGTAAATGCTTAACTTATAAAACCCAATTGAAAAAAGCTCCAAAACCAATTGGTTTTGGAGCTTTTTTCACTCTAGTCAAAACTTAGTAAGCCCTGCATCCACTGCTGTTTGGACACCGATTTATAACAAATTTTGGTAAAAGCAGCCAGCACTTGTTCGTTTTCAATAACTCTTGCCAATTGTTTGGCTATTGATCTCTCATAACGGGTTGCCCATGATTGTTCCACCAAGTCTTCTACCTCTTGTGTTACCAGATACACTGCTGTATCTTTACTACATTTAAGCCCTTTTAAATGTAGTTTTTTGGGCAGTAACAATGCAATATCAATCAAACTCAAATAATACAACTGCTCTATTAGATAATTACTGTCTCCCCACTGGAACTCTTTGGGTACTCCCAATCTATGCTTTTCGCAAAACAAAGGCAATGTAGCATCCTGTACATCTACAAAATCAATATTGAGTGGAATGTTGGATTTTACTTTTGGCAATTTTAAATACAGGCTTTTTTCTTGCCAAAAAAACAGTTCTATTCCAGTAATTCTGTACTCTTTTTCATCATAACACAGGTTAATTCTGGTAATTATATCCGTAATATTTTCCTGATTTGCCACTGCTGTTTTAATACATAGGTTCATTGTTTTTTGAGCAAAGGTATCAAACCAATAACAAGGCAGGTTTTCTACACCTTGAGTAGCATTAAGCCCCTCGTCTTCATTACTTTTTAGAAAATGATTGCCCCATTCTTTCAAACGTTTACTACGTTCTTTTTTTAAGTGACACTTCAGTAATTGAATCGCCTCAAGATTGTTAATGTACGCCAAAGTTTGAATGGCCAAAAACCTGGTATTTACCTTAGACGCTTTTAGTTTTTGGCGCACATATTCAAGCGAATTATTTTCAGCTTTTGCTAATATTCCTGCCACCAACGATATAGTCTCAGGGTCATCTTCAGTCTCGAAAAAACTCCATAATTTATGCTGATATTTTGCCAAATAAAGCCCCTGCAACAAAGTAAGCATTTGCTTAGTATAAGTCTGATGTTCAGCAAGTTGATTCGACTTTGGATTGATCAATAGTCCCTTCATGAGTAACTCCAGCCCAGTTTGCTTAAGGTATTTGGCAACTAACTCCATATACCGAAAACGTTTGACCAAATCACTGGTTTTGTACTTAACAACTACAGGGAATGCCCTTCTGCCATACCCCTCTAATAACCACTCAGTCATCATCAATTGTAGAGATGATTCTCCTGCTTCTGCACAAGGCTCATCATTCAACAAGTCATACACCTCTGTAATAATTGTAAAACCTAGTTCTTTATAATCATTAGGAGCCATGCTACACATTTGAAACACCAATTGGCAAAGCTCAGGTAAAGCATCTATTTGGACAACTAAGGCTTGCACAAGGTGGTCATACTTTTGAACATCTATGCTCAATAACAACTCTGCCATTGACACGATGGCAGCATTGCCTTGTTTACAAGCATCACCAATGAGTACACTCAGGTTTTGGTCAAAGTTTGACTCTATTTGTGACTAATAGCTTGATATAAAGGTCACTTTTTTTGTATTGTTTAAATACCTGATAAGTATTTGTAAAATCTTGCTTAAGTATATACTTTCCTACCGAGGTTAAATGCCCTTTTTTGGTTTGCATTGCTCTTGCCAAATGTCTGACAGTTATCTGCAATATTTCGTAAGCTGCGTGATGTTTATCCAAGGCTTTATTCAACCTCCGGAATACATTATCAGAAGGGTTATATCGTATTTCTTTTGCCAGTACCTCACCATACGCCTGCAGGGTACACTCAATGATAGCTGGTTGGCTAAGCACTTCAAATAACCGTTTGTCGTACCTTGACCATTGGCTCAATTCAGGCAAATACTTTAGTAGTTCATATAGCTGAAGTTGTTCATAGTCTTCTTCCTTTAAATCAAGCTCAAACACTGGATGTATATGGGTAATAAACCTAATAAGCTGAAATAGTTTCTCACCTATTGCCACATGATTGCTCTCCGATACCAGCTGAAGGTATCGAGTTAACCTCAAAGTATAAATTTTATCCAGCCTTCTTTTACTTATTTCTTTTATCAGGGCTTCAATGGTTTCTGTAGTCATTTATATTTCAGCTATTATTAATGTAGTATGTTAAAATAATATTAAGGAAAAGTAGCTTTTTAAATCAACCAACTTTCAGCTTACAATATTAGCATTTGCTTATGTAAAATTAGCAAATTAAAAGAAAGTATCCACTAAAATCAATTATTATACTTGAATATCTAATGAAATTAAAAGAGTCACCACTTATATTTTATAATAACCCATAGGCAATCAAATTGCTAAAAAAAGTCAAATAATAATCTTAGCATAAAAAAAATTTAACATACGCATAATTATATAAATCAAAATATTAAATAATTAAAACAATAACATGCAAACTTTAAGCTCTAAAAATACCTGAAAACCGAAACAAACAAACACATTTCCACCTCTAAAAGCATTATCAAAAAATATCCTTATTTTACGATTAATGCTTAAAATATTACCTTTTTGTTTATGGCAAACAAGCTAAGTATCCGCTAAGATTATACAACACCTTCCTTCATTGGCATCAAAAGGCTTTGTTGTATTATACAAAGTCAAGTATATAAATTTTCAAGTTATTTTTTTTAATGGAAACTTACACAAAACACAAATCACCCCTCTTTGATTAGGAGTCATTTTGAAGTGTTTATACCTTTGTTACTGAAAAAATGGCACACATCAGGTTAGGTAATTTCTCATACCAGCAGCTAGACTAACTAACCCTACTCAGTTTTAGATTTCATAAATATTAACCAACAAAGCTTAAAATTAGGAACATGATGCTATTCAACATCAAAGGGTTAACTATGACCTTTTGTCTCACTTATATATTATGTAGTTGTGCGTTGTTTGAAAAAGAATTCATTCTGCCCCTTCCAGTAGCAGAAGAAGCCGATCAAGTTAACGCAGTAGGGTTCACTGCCCGCTGGAAAAGTGTAACAGGAGCCACTGGGTATGAAATAGATATAGCTCTTGATGAAAACTTTGGCGAAATACTTAGTGATTATAAAGGTAAAAAAGTAGAGTCTAACGCTTTAATTATAACTAACCTGGAAGCCAATACTACTTACTATTATAGGGTGAGAGCTCAGATCTCTAACCAAACCTCCCAAAGCTCCAATATTATCAAAGTTACCACTGCTGAGCTTAATACTCCCATTGTATATGAAGCTAGTGAAGTGACTGCTACTGGATTTAGGGTTCACTGGAAAAAAATGCCTGTTGTTGGCACCTACTTACTTGATATTTCTACTAACAGTCAATTTGCCAACTTTTTGCCAGGTTTCAAAGACAGAGAAGTAAGCAATGATACTACATTTCTGGTAAGTAATATAACTGTAAACACCACTTATTTTTATCGTATCAGAATAAAACAATCTGAATCTTACTCTGCTTATTCTAATGTGCAATCAGTACTTACGAGTACTTTGCCCCAACCTGTGACAGTGGCAGCGACCAACATACAATTAACAAGCTTTATAGCTCACTGGAAAGCAATGCCTGAAGCTGTTTCTTATAGAATAGATATAGCAAAAGATGCATTGTTTCAACAAATACTCAGTGGATATAATAATACCGAGGTTACAACCAATAGTTTGGTTGTTGCCAACTTAGACGCCAATACCGCTTATTACTACAGAGTAAGGGCAGTAAATGAAGAGTCAACCTCTAATCACTCAAATATCACAATAGCTAACACGCTCAACTTAGACGCTCCTCTAGCTACTGAAGCTACCTTGATAGAAAGTGGCAGCTTTAAAGCACACTGGAACCCTGTAAATAACGCCGCCTCTTACTTGTTAGACGTGGCACTTGACCCTGCTTTTTCGCAAATATTACCTGCATACAACAGTGTAGCCATCATTGGTACCGAATTAGTAGTACAATCTGTAGATGCCAGCACCAGTTATTACTACCGGGTAAGGGCTCAAGGCCTAAATGCCACTTCAGAGAACTCTAATGCCATAAAGGTTACTACTGATTTGTTGCCAGCACCTGTAGCTACTGCTGCTTCTGGTCAAAAAATATTTGAGTTTACCGCCAACTGGCAATCTCAAGATGGAATTAACTTGTATTTATTGGATATAGCAACCGATGCTGGCTTTGTAAATATAGTAACCGGATATAATGGCAAGGAAGTAGCAGGGACATCGTATAAGGTTCAAGGACTGGACTTTAAAGCAACTTATTTTTATCGCTTGAGGTCTAAACGCCTTACAAAAGTATCAGATTACTCTAATACTATTCAGGTAGACGCTTGTATCAGTAACACTTGTAAAGTTTCAAGGATTCAGTTTTTTTCAAATGGTACTCCTATTACAGAAGAACAAACATTTACTTATAATGCTCAAAGTCAACTAATCAGCATTAACTACCCTAAGCTACCAAATGCAAAAAACACCGTTACTTATAATGGTGATGGCAGTATTCAAAAGGTGGTGTATACATATAATAGTTCGGTCATTCACACACATATCTATACATATAGTGGTGGAAGTTTGATTTCAATAAAACAATATGATGGTGCAAGTACGTTTAAGGAAATGTGGACATTCTCTTATAATGCTCAAAACCAACGTACATCTTGGAGCATATACTCTGATGAGACTCAAGTGAACTTAACATCAAGGTTTGACTATACTTATGATGCTAAAGGAAATGTAGTAGAGGTAAAAGACCAAAATGGCACTTCTATCAGACAATACCAGTACGATGATAAGCTTAGTCCTTATGCTACTATTCACCCTGACCTTTGTTTTTTTGTATCAACCAACCGCGATAACTGGACAACAGGTAGTGTTCATCGTGATGAAAACGAGTACAGAGGCTTCTTACCAATAAATAATATAAAAAAGGAAGTAATAAGTGGCACAACTACTGAAGTGTTTATATTCAACTATAACAGTAAAGGCTTAGCTACTTCAAAAGAGGCATTTTATTCGGCTATATACACTATGACAGGCTGTAGTTTTTAAAAAACTCAATCGAAAAACGAACAATGATGAAGTACATAAAAAATAACACAACAAGTCAAAAGAAGCTACTGACGCCACCTTTGTTGATTACAGTTGTTTTATATCAACGCCAGTTATCTATCAATAAAATAAGGGCGAAGATACCTAATAAACAAGTATATCAAAAGTATTATAGAAGGTCACCGTTTTTAATCAATCATCAATAGAACCAATACAAAGCACATCTGGCTCACAAAAAAAAGAGAATGAAAAGGTTTATTATATATATATGTTTCTTATGTTCATGCAATATTGCATTCGCACAAACTCCTGACTCCACTAATGGCTTGCAATTAACCGTAGCTGAGGACATGCTGAACTTAAAAGTAAAAGGTTTAAAAAAGGAACAGATTTATTCGGCTACTAAAACTCTGGAGGCATTTATGACTTCACCTGTATCGGCTACTGTTATAAGCCGTAAGATGATTCAACAAACAGGTGCAACAAACATTGCTGAAGCACTTAGACTTGCCCCTGGCTTGTGGGTAAATCAAAAAACCAACGGCAACTATGAAGTATACATGCGAGGTAATCAAACCCCTTCTGGTGGATTATTACAAGATATGAAAAACGGTCAATTGATGGTAATGATTAACCATGTGCCTCAATTTGATTATTTGTTTGGAGGAGTGATATGGGAAGCTTTACCTGTAAGTGTGAACGAAGTAGATAGAATTGAAGTAATACGTACACCTTCTACTGTATTTTTTGGTACTACTGCGGTTACAGGAGTCATACACATTTTCACACAAACCGTACAAGACAATGACTTGAAAGTTGATATAAATACCCAAGCAGGTGTATCACTCCAAAGTATACAAGAAGGCAACAGAGATGTTTCTTCATTTAATAACCTATCTTTAAGCTTTGGTGCATCAGATAAGCTTCGATTTCGTTTATCAACTAATTATCACTCAGTCAAGCGATCTCAAGACTCTTATTATTTACTCAACGAAGATAGGTATATACAAAGTGACTCGCTATTGTTTTACAAACATGATGTAATAGAAACAAACCTAAACACCAAACTTGCTCAAGAACGTATAGGAACCAATGCTTATGTATTTTACAATCCCTCAGAAAAAGTTTTTGTAACCACTCAGTTGTCTTACCAAAGTTCTCAGGCACAAACAATTCACTCTGATGACACATTGGCTCTTGCTCAGAGAAGATCAAATATGTATGGCATAAACCTCAATGCTTACGTACATAATTTTCATTTCAATGGCTCTTTTCAACAAGGAAAACGTGATTATGCTATAGGCTATGATGGTAATCACTATCAAATCAATCAATTTCTTGCATCGCTTAACTATCGTCTAAGGTACAAGGGTGTATTGATTCAACCTGAAGCTGGTCTTCTCCGAGGTAAAAGCTCCTCGATAGAAACCCCCGATTCCATAAGAACATTGACAAATTATTATGCATTTTTTAAGACAGATTTAAATCCTGTACGTAACTTACGTATTGTCGCATCGGTAAGAGGGGATATATATGAACAACAAAAAACACCTTATTTATCTTATCAACTCAGTTCATCTTATAAGTTAGGTACTCACTTCTTACGTGGAAGCTTTACCTACAATGAAGGGCTCCCTCTGGTACGTAAAGAACGACAAAATGCACATCATTCGTTACTGTCAGGGGCTACCCCTAATAAAAACAGAGTAGCAGAGTTTGGTTGGAACGCACGAATATTATCAAAAATTCGTGCGTCTGCTGAGGTATTTTATACTCAAGGTGAATACAACTATACTACTTTTGATACTGTAGCAGTGTCTAGTGAAGAGCCTGTACCTAATATATTTTCTATCACTCAGGCTGGAGCATCAGCCCAAGTGAGTGTTTGGCTTAACAAGTTTCAAGTAGGCGGTTTTGTTACAATGCAACGCTCAGGCAGAAACCTGGAACAACTTATGAACAATGAGATAAATGGTGCACCACAGATATTTGGTGGTTTTCAGTTAAACTATAATGGCTTGCTTAACCGATTGACAGCCAATGCCAATGTATACTTTTATGGAAAGCATGATATTACTACTCAATACCAAACATTGACTATACCAGCCAAAACACTTTTAAATATTAAGGTAGATTACAAAGTTTGGAACGAAAATAGTATTTTCTTTAATGCTAGAAACGTTCTGAATACATCAACCATAGAACACGCTTATGCTGATAGTATTGCCGGAATGTATTTGATAGGATTAAAAATCAGTATCTAATTATGAATTATGACAACAAGCATCAACAAGTAATCATACGAGCGCTTTGGCTTTGGTGCTTTTTATTACTTACAATACACCAGGTACAAGGTCAAACGAATGCTCAAGATAAAACAAAGGATTCTTTAAAGGTATTAAAGCTTAATACCGAGTTTGAAACTGCTATCAAACAAAAAAAATATACCCAAGCAATTAGCTTAGGCAAAACGGCTTTACAAATATCTGAAAAACAGCTATTTGTAAAAGGAAAGATCAAATGTCTGACCTTGTTTGGACAACTGTATACTACTACCAACAAAACCTCGGAGGCGCTTACTTATTTTTTGCGGGCAGAAAGCTTTGCCCAAAGTTTTAATGCAGAAATACAACTCATCAATATATATGATAATTTAGGACAGTTTTATCAAAAGCTTAACCTTTTTAAGAAAGCACTACAGTATTTAACTCAAGCGTATGATTTACGCAAAAAAAACAATTACCTGACGGGGTTAGATCAAAACCTGGAAAATATAGCATTTTGCCACTCAGTACTAGAGCAATACACCAGCACTCAGGTATTTTATGAAAAACTGGTAGGCTTATATCGCAAACAAAAAAAGCAGGAGGCTGTCATTAATACCATAGAAAAACTAGCCTTGATCACCTCTGTTAGTAAGCAATATAATAAAGCCATCAAGCATTATTTAACATTGCTTAACTATTACAAAAAAAAGAAAGATATAAGCAAAATATCTAATATATATAATGACCTTGGTTTTTTGTATCAACGTAAAGATGATGCACAAACCGCCATTAACTACTTTGGTTTATCATCAGAAATTACCCGACAAAAGTCTAATCCAATCCCTGATGACCAACGAATTACGCTCCTAATTAATACCGGGGTTGCCTATACCAACCTGGAGTCTTTTAACAGGGCAAAGAAGAATTTTCAGCAAGCCGCTCAATTAGCCCAAAATGACCCGCTAAAGCAAGCAGAGATTCACAATTATGCGGGCTCTAACTATTACCTCAGTGGTAACAATTTTCAGGCATTAAATGAGGTAGAGCAAGCCATTGCTATAGCGCGCCCCAAAAAAGCCTGGAATATACTGTTGACAAGCTATAAATTATTGTCGCTCATACACAAAGAAGAAAGAAACAACAAAAAAGCTCAGGAGTTCAATATTCGTTATTTGGCGCTTAAACGACAGTTAAAAGATGATGCTGCCAAAAGAAAAAAAGATGCTTCTTACAACTTGGCTTTGATGGATCAGCAGGAAAAACGAATAAAAAATGTATTGGCGCAGGAACGCCAATATGCAGAGCTTCAGGACAAACAAGAGCAACAAAAACGAGATTTGGCGCTAAAAGATAACCTTGTACAATTACAACAAAATCAACTCGCGTTGATTACAAAAGAAAGAGAACTGGATGCAGCTAATTATCAAAGGGCTCAGCTAGACAAAGTACGCCAAGAACAAGCTTTACAAATAAGTGAAGGAAAGCTTCGTGAAGCTAAGCTGGCAGCAGAGAAATCAAACGCAGCGCTTGCACTAGAACGCGAAAAAGCGGCAAAAAAGCTCAGGGAAGAAAGAAACCGAAGACAGGTAGCCGAGTTGGAACGTCAAAAGCAAAGCCAAAAGAAGGAGCTTGAATTACAAAAAGCAAGGCAAAAATATGCCATTGGTATTATCATACTCATTGCAGCCATACTTGGTTTGGTATCCTGGGGTTTAATAGTAACCAGAAAAAACAAGCGGAAGCTACAAAAACAAAAAACTAAAATAGAAGACCAAAATGGTGAAATTATCTCGCAAAATGAGGAGTTATACCAACAGCAAGAAGAAATTATGGCGCAGCGAGATGCCATTGAACAAAAAAACACTTTGCTTAGTAATCAAAACCTGCATATTCAACAAAGTATACAAGCAGCTTTGACCATTCAAGATGCTATAGCTCCTAACCCCGAAAAAACGGGGAACCTGCTAGGTACTCATTTTATTATTTACCGCCCAAAAGACATTGTATCTGGTGACTTTTACTGGCTTGAAAAAGTAGAAAACCGAACATTTGTGGCTGCGGTAGATTGTACTGGACACGGTGTACCAGGAGCTTTTATGTCTATGATAGGCAATAACTTATTAAATCAAATACTACAGTTACAAAAAATTCATGAACCAGATCAAATACTCACAGCCTTGAATAAGGAAGTAGAAACTGTTTTACGTCAAAAAGAAAAGGGTTATCGAAACGGAATGGATATGATACTGGCAAGTTGGGAACAAGGCAAGGCACCTTTAGAAGTAGTGTTTTGTGGAGCCAAACGTCCACTTTATCACTATAAAAAAGCCACCGATGAAATGCAACGTATCAAAGGTAACCGTTACTCTATTGGGTATCAAAACCCTGGTTTTGAACAAGAAGTAATAACAGTAGAGCCAGGAGATAGTATATATTTATGTAGTGATGGTTTTGTAGACCAAAATAATGAAGCCCGAAAGAAGTTTGGTTACAAACGGTTTGAAGCACTACTGCATGACTGTCAGCAGCACCCTATGGAAAAACAACAGGAAATAATAGAGCAAGCTCTAGACCAACACATGGGGAGCGCAGAACAACGAGATGATATTTTATTAATAGGGGTAAAGTTTTAGTTTACCCCTTTTTTTTATGCTTATACCCGCATTGTTGTTGGATTAAAAACCTAAATCTAGGCAAACCTTTTCGCGAGTTCTTTACGTAGTGATAGGTATACTTACTTTTTTTGAAAACTATATGTGGTCTAAGTTTAACAAAACCCTTTCTAAGTTTATAAAAAATACTGACGATACAAGTCAGACAACCTCCCCTACTCAACTGATTGAAATTACAATTCAAGAGTTAGAGGATGCCATTACAAAAACCCAGACTTCTCTTCATCAAACGTCTGAAAATCAAGAAAATATCAGACAAAAATACCAGGAATACCAAAATAAATCATCTCAACTTTACAAGGAAGCAATCACTGCTACCAAAAACCAAGAAGAAACACTTGCGCAAGAACTGATTCGCAAAAAAAACCTGGCTGACAAACAAGCTGGTCAATATGAAGTGTTGTACACCAATGTGTCTAATACAGTATACCAGTTTGAGTCTCAGATAGCGAAGATGCGTATGAAAATAGAAGAGCTCCGCTCTAAAGAAGTAGTACTGAAAGCTAAACTTGAAAATGCCCAAACTCAAAAAGAGTTGGGGGTTTATTTGACAGAGCTTAATCAAAATACAGACTTAGAAGCTTTTGAAGACGAAATTAATGAAATAGAATTAGAAGCTAAACTTGTAAATGATTTGCAAAGTTTAGACGATGAAGCGTTTGAGCAATTAGACAATCAAACCAGTTTAAGTAACCTTAAAAACAGTGTTGCTGCTGAAGAACAAAAACTACAAGAGCAACGTGATGCTCATCGCTTCAAAAAAATTAATCAGATTTTTGAACAAAACTCTGGCAAAGAACAACAGTTGGGACAAAACCAACAAAAAAGCTATCAAGCAAAAAAACAAGCGCTTCTACAGGCTTTGATGCAGCAAACACCTCCATCAGACAGTAAAACAGTAGATATTAGTTCATTTTTTGATGGTACTAATGTAGAAACTCCCCCTACCAAGGGGCAAGATAATACTAGTAAAAGCCAACAAATTCTCGAAGGTTTTTCCCAACATTCTCATACTGTACCCACAGACTCGAACAAGGCTGACAACAAAAAAGGGCTGTTTGACAACTTTTTTGGAGACGATGACTCAGGTCAGACAACAGAAAAGAAGCAAGCAAAAGAAGATGATTCAAAGTCTGCCAACCAAAAAAAAATAGACGACTTTTTCAAAGATTAAACTTTTACCTATTTTGGTATAAGCACTCATACTTCTACCCCAAGGCGCTAAAAACGCTCATTTGGTAGACGCATGGGTATGCACTTATATTATTTTTCTAATTAACCTAATAAGTTTTTTACCTACATGGCTATATCGCTAAAAAAAGGAGGAACATTTAACCTCTCTAAAAAAGAACCCGGACTAGAAAAAATAATGATTGGTTTGGGCTGGGAAGTAAAACCAGGCAACTCGGTAGACCTTGATGCGTCAGTGTTTATGCTGGGAAGTAATGGTAAGCTTATATCTGAAGAATATTTTGTGTTTTACAATAACCTCAAGTCACCAGATGGGTCATTGCAACACACTGGCGATAACCGTTCAGGTAAAGGCGATGATGATGATGAGATGATTCTTGCCAATATGCCTCTCATTAACGCTGATGTAACCGAGATATTAATTACGGTCAGTATTCACGAAGCCGATGCACGCCGTCATAACTTTGGCCTGTTAGATGAGGCATACATTCGAATAGTGGATGTAAGTACTCAAAGGGAAATTTTGCGTTACGACCTTGATGCTGAGTTTACAAACAATACTGATGTAGAGTTTGGTAAACTTCATCGCGCAAGCGGTGAATGGAGTTTTATAGCCTCAGGCATAGGCTCTAACCAAGGTCTGCAGGGGTATGTAGATGCTTATGCATAAGTGAATCTATCAAGATCAAGTGTCTGGGTGTATCAGCCTAAACACTTGATTTTCAAACACCAGACAATAACTCTAACTTAATTAAGACAAACGATCAATGGGAATCTCACTCAACAAAAAAACGGGTATTAACCTAAAAAAAGGCTCTTCTATATCACTGGAAAAGCAAGGAAAGTTATTAGAAGAAGTATGCATTGGGCTTAACTGGGGGGCTATTCAAAAAAAAGCCTTGTTTGGCTTGGTAAAGACTGCTCATAGTGTAGACCTTGACGGAAGTGTATCTATGTTTGACAAAGATAAAAATGAGTTGGATACAGTATACTATAGCAAGCTTCAATCTAAAGATGGAGCCATTAACCACAGCGGTGACGATGTTCGTGGGGATGCAGGTGGTGACGATGGCATAGACAATGAAATTATTGAAATTAACCTTGGCAAGGTAACCCCCGAAGTTGAGCAAATTGTGTTTTACCTCAACTCATACAATGGGCAAGACTTTGCAAATATACCTTATTCTAAGATTCGTATTTTTGAGGGTAGCCGCCACAAGGTAGATGATGTTTTTGCTACTTTTAACCTATCAGCTGACGCTTCTTTTGCAGGCAATGTGTCTATGATTTTGGGCAAATTGATCCGCACCCGAAACAACTGGAAGTTTGAGGCCATTGGTGATGCTATACCTACTAAAAAAATACAAGATACAATCCCTTATATTAAAGAAAACTACCTTTAAACACCTCAGCACAACTTACTGATGTTTTACTTTTGCATTTACATAAAAAGCTTACAGTTAAAACTTCAGGTGTGGTCAAAACAACATTAATCAGGGATGACACAAGGGGTGTTGTCATCCCCTTTCTCCCTGTTACTTTAGAGGCAGCATTTTTATTCAAGACCATGCTGTTATAGTTTTAAAAATAACTTCACACTTTTACATCAAAAGACTTTACAAATGGCTATATCACTGCAAAAAGGAAACAGGTTTAACTTATCAAAAAAAGAACCTGGGCTTGATAAAATAATGATTGGGTTGGGTTGGGAGGTAAAAGCGGGCAACACCCTGGATTTAGACGCTTCTGCGTTTATGTTAACTGGTAATGGTAAGTTACTTGCTGACGAATATTTTGTATTTTATAACAACTTAAAATCTCCAGATGACTCATTGCAACATACTGGAGACAATCGCACTGGGGTAGGCGATGATGACGATGAAATGATTCTTGCCAATTTGCCTTTAATTAACTCTAATATTACTGATATATTGATCACCGTAAGTATTCACGAAGCACAGGTGCGACATCATAACTTTGGCTTGCTTGATGAAGCTTATATCCGAATTTTAGATGTAAATACCAAACGAGAAATACTAAGATATGACCTGGACGCAGAGTTTAGGATCAATACTGATATTGAGTTTGGACGATTGACAAAAGCAGATAATGACTGGAACTTTGTAGCTTCGGGCATAGGAAGCAACCACGGCCTGCAAGGATATGTTGATGCATATGCATAAATCTTATAGAAGCTGGCAAACAAACATATTCACCAAAAACCGGCAACTTCTCAATAGGGTAACTAACTGTTAATTAAACCTTTATGGTAATTTCGTGATTTATAATATATTGAGAAGCTACTAAAAATAGCCCAAGTAATTCATCAAGCTAAACAAAGTTAAATCGTTTTTTATCCCGATGCTGGAAATAATTCTAAAATCCAGATTTTTGAAGACCACACATGCTAGATAAGCAATGTCTTTACTACGCCTCACTTTTTGGTGGATGCTAATTTTATCCACAATATATTGATGGTCTGGGCAAATTGGCCTGCCCTTGAATAACCCAAAATTTGAATGGCAACATCTAAGAAGTAACCAATACTTTACCCCTAATAAAGCTTCTGTACCTTTGAAAACAGTTTTTTTGGTACATTACTACAAAAAACAGTCGCCATCTGTTGCTTGTGTTTTTTCTTTTTTATTAGTTGCAGTTATAAACACTCAATATTACTCCCTACCACAAGAAAACTACTTACCCAATGTCCAAAAATGTGTTTGGGCATACATTTTTTGTATTTTTTTATTACATCACGACATTTTACCGCTTGATCGAACGTTTTAATTATCCTTTGACAGAAGGATAAAACCACACAATCAAATTCAACCTTTTTGACTTGTTTTTATAGATATTACAAATTTTGACAACTGTCATGAATTTACAAAACACCGATAATGCCAACGGTATTCTGCTAAAAAAAGGAAGTAGTATCTTCCTTGAAAGAGAAGGAAAGTACCTAAATGAAGTATGTATGC